>NZ_JANIAG010000038.1:0-37739 GCF_028682155.1 Pseudomonas sp. 39004 | reverse complement strand
TCGAGCGCCGCCCGCGCGGCGCTCGATCTCCCATACGGCGAAAATCCAACGGCGAACAGCATCCGGGGCTTCAACAATTCATCACGCCACCGCCAGCTCCACCGCTTCACCATTGATCCGCACCGGCCACACCCGCAGCCGCTGCCCGGCATCCTCCAGGCAATGCCCGCTGTGCAGGCTGAAATGCTGCTTGTAAAGCGGCGCCGCCACCACCAGCTGGCCCTGCACACTCCCCACCAGCCCACGGCCGATGATGTTGGCCCCCGAGCGCGGGTCACGGTTGTCCAGCGCATACAACGCCTGCTCCTGCCCTGGCAGATAGAACAGCGCCACCTGGGCACCCTCGTGCCACACCACCACGCCGGAATCGGCAACCAGGTCGCGGGCCTGGCAGACCGTTTGCCAGTTGGGTTGGTGCGCTACAGCAGTACTGGACAGGTTCATCAGACAGCCTCCTCGGCAGTGGGGATCAGGTGCAACGCTGCAGCAGGGCGGCGTTGTTCGCGCTCGCGGACGAAGTGCACGTCCGGGTCGGCGCGGTGGTCGTTGACGAAGGTGCGGAAGCGCTTGAGCTTTTCCGGGTCGTTGAGGGCGTTGGCCCATTCGCATTCATAGTGATCGACCACATGCTGCATCTGCGCTTCCAGCTCGGCTGCCAGGCCCAGGCTGTCGTCGAGGATCACCTGCTTGAGGTAGGCCAACCCGCCCTCCAGGTTTTCGCGCCATACCGAGGTGCGTTGCAGCTTGTCGGCGGTGCGGATGTAGAACATCAGCACGCGGTCGATCAGGCGTACCAAGGTCTCGTCGTCCAGGTCGGTGGCGAACAGCTCGGCGTGGCGCGGGCGCATGCCGCCGTTGCCGCAGACGTAGAGGTTCCAGCCCTTGTCGGTGGCGATCACGCCGATGTCCTTGCTTTGCGCCTCGGCGCATTCGCGGGTGCAGCCGGATACCGCGAACTTGAGCTTGTGCGGGCTGCGCAGGCCCTTGTAGCGGTCCTCCAGGCGCAGGGCCATGGCGACGCTGTCCTGCACGCCATAACGGCACCAGGTGCTGCCCACGCATGACTTCACCGTGCGGGTCGACTTGCCGTAGGCATGGCCCGTCTCGAAGCCGGCCTCGATCAACTCGCCCCAGATCAGCGGCAGTTCGTGCAACTGGGCACCAAACAGGTCGATGCGCTGGCCGCCGGTGATCTTGGTGTACAAGTCGTACTTCTTGGCCACCTGGCCGATGACGATGAGCTTGTCGGGGGTGATTTCACCGCCCGGTATGCGCGGCACCACCGAGTAAGTGCCGTTTTTCTGCATGTTGGCCATGAACGTGTCGTTGGTGTCCTGCAGCGGTACCAGCGCCGGGTCCATGATCGGCTGGTTCCAGCACGAAGCAAGGATATTGCCCACCGCCGGCTTGCAGATAGCGCAGCCGACATGGCCTTTGCCATGGCGCACGAGCAGGTCATGGAAAGTGCGGATACCGCCAACCCGTACCAGCCCGTAAAGCTCCTGGCGGGTGTAGGCAAAGTGTTCGCAGAGGCTCTTGTCGACCGTCACGCCGCGGGCCGTGAGTTCGTGCTCGAACACCTGCTTGAGCAGGGCCGCGCAGCCGCCACAACCGCTCGCCGCCTTGGTGCAGCCCTTGACCGAGGCAAGGTCGCTGCAGCCGCTGTCGATAGCGGCGCAGACCGCGCCCTTGCTGACGTTGTGGCACGAGCAGATGGTCGCGCTGTCGGGCAGGGCGTCGGCACCCAGGGCCGGCGCGCCGCCCGTTTGTGGCAGGATCAACGCGGCCGGGTCGGCAGGCAGGGCTATACCGTTCTGCGCGTACTGCAACAGGGTGTCGTAGTAGCTGTTGTCACCCACCAGCACCGCGCCCAGCACATGCTTGCCGCTGGCATCCACCACCAGCCGACGGTAGGCGGCGTTGGCTTCGTCGATGAAGCGGTAGCTGCGCGAGCCTGGCGTGGCGCCATGGGCATCGCCGATCGAGCCGACATCCACGCCCAGCAGCTTGAGCTTGGTCGACATGTCGGCACCGGTGAAGGCAACCGCAGCATCCCCCGCCAGCAGCGCCGCCAGGTTACGGGCCATGCTGTAGCCCGGCGCAACCAGGCCGAACACGCTGCCGTTCCACGAGGCGCACTCGCCGATGGCGAAGATGCGCGCATCGCTGGTGCGACAGTGGTTGTCGACCACCACCCCGCCTCGCGCGGCTATGTCCAACCCGCATGCGCGGGCCAAGGCGTCCTGCGGGCGGATACCGGCGGAGAACACGATCAGGTCGGTTTCCAGGTGTTCGCCGCCGTCGAAGTTCATGCGGTAGCGATAGCCCTCACCGGCACTGATCGACTGGGTGGCGCGGGACAGGTGCACGCCCACGCCCAGGGCCTCGATCTGTGCCTTGAGCGCCGCACCGCCCTCGCTGTCCAGCTGCACCGGCATCAAGCGTGGGGCGAACTCCACGACATGCGCTTCCAGGCCCAGGGACTTGAGTGCATTGGCCGCCTCCAGGCCCAGCAGGCCGCCACCCACCACCACACCACGCTGGGCATTGCTGGCGGCGGCGCGGATTGCATCGAGGTCGTCGAGGGTGCGGTAGACCAGGCGGGCGTTGCCGCTGGACCCTTCGATCGGCGGGACGAACGGGTAGGAGCCGGTGGCCAGTATCAACTGGTCGTACGCGTAGCGGCCTTCGGTGGTAACCACCTCGCGGCGCGTGCGGTCGATCTCCACCACCGCTTCGCCCAGGTGCAGGTGCACGCCTTGGCTGGGGTAGAAACCCTGCTCGCACATCGCCAGGGTCTCGGCGCAGCTGCCGCCGAAGTATTCGGAGAGGTGCACACGGTCGTAGGCACGCTGGCGTTCTTCACCGAACACCCGCACCTCGAAGTGCTGCAAGGCGCCACGCTCGATCAATTGCTCGACGCAGTGGTGGCCGACCATGCCGTTGCCGACAATCACCAGTTGCTCTCGTTGCCTGCCGTTCGCTGTTGCCGTCATAGCCGATCCTCGATCAAAAAAAAACGCCTGGAGCGGAAGCTCCAGGCGCCTTTGCCTGTACTCATCAGGGTGTGCCCCTGGTTGATCGCCGTTGATCAGTGGGGCGTGATGTGAACGTGATAAAGCAGGGAATGTGCCAAATGCTGTATCGCCTGTTTAAACGCGACAGGGCCAGAAAAGTCATCGGACAGCCCAGAAAAAACCGCACAGCCAAGGTGCACCCCTCCCCATCCCGGTGCACTCAGTACACATCGCGCCGATAACGCTTGGCCTTGCTCAACCCCTCGACATACGCATCCGCCGCGGCCTCGCTCATGCCCCCGTGCTCGGCGACGACCCTGCGCAGCGCGCTGTCCACATCCTTGGCCATACGCAGGGCATCACCGCACACATAAAAGTACGCACCCGCCTCCAGCCAACGCCAGAGGTCAGCGCCCTGCTCGTGCAGGCGCTGCTGCACATAGATTTTCTCGGCCTGGTCGCGGGAGAACGCGGTATCCAGACGCAAGTGGCCTGTCGCTTGCCATGCCTGCAATTGTGCCTGGTAATAGAAGTCGCTGGCCGCATGCTGCTCGCCGAAAAACAGCCAGTTGCCCCCGCGTGCCCCACGCGCTTCTCGTTCTTCTAGAAACGCCCGAAACGGCGCGATGCCGGTGCCCGGCCCAACCATGATCACCGGCACATTATCGTCCTCGGGCAGGCGAAAATGCTTCGAAGCCTGCGGGAAAATCGCCACCTTGATGCCGTGCGCGCGGTCGGCGAGGTAGGTCGAGCAGGCCCCTTTGCGTTGTCCGTAACGCACCGTCGAGACGGTCAGGTGAACCTGGCCAGGGTGCGCCAACGGGCTGGAGCTGATCGAGTACAGGCGCGGCTGCAAAGGTTTGAGCAGGTCGAGCCAGGTGGCCAAGGGCAGGTCCTGGGGAAACTCGCGCAGCACATCCGCCAACTGCCGCCCCCACAACCAGTTTTGCAGCTCGGCCTTGTGCTCGGGCTGGAGCAACCGGCGCAGGGGCTCGGCGCTCTGGCTGAACACCTGCAACTGCGCCGGGGTGACCTTGGCGATTTCCAGGTGCGCCTCCATGGCATCGGCCAGCGGCAGTGCGGCCTGGCCTTTGACCTCGACCAAGGTCTGGCCATCGAGCCGCATCAGCGCTAGCAGCTCTTCGACCAGCGCCGGGCAGTTGCGCGGCCATACGCCCAGGGCGTCGCCCGCCTGGTAGCTGAAGGTGCTGCCAGCCAGGTCGAACACCAACTGGCGCGTCTCCTTGCTGGCACCCGGGGCATTGAGCACGCGGTTCTCCAGCAAGGTGGCCGACCATGGCTGCTGCTTGCTGCAAGCCTGCGCAGGCGAAGGCGCGCCGCTGGCCTGGGGCGCGGCGGCGTCAGCCAACTGCGCCAACAAGGCGTCGAGCCAGGTGGCGAATGCCTCATCGTAATCCGGCTCGCAATCCACCCGTTGCAGCAGCCGCCGCCCACCCAGCTCGGCCAGGCGCTGATCAAGCTTGCGGCCAAACCCGCAGAACTGGTCGTAACTGGAATCGCCCAGGGCCAATACGGCATAGGGCACATCGGCGCAGTGGCCGCCCTCCTCGCCTTGCAGTGCCTGCCAGAACACCGCCGCGCTGTCGGGCGCGTCGCCATCACCGAAGGTACTGGCGATCAGCACCACACTGGCAGCACCGCGCAACTGCTGCGGGCTGAGTGTATCCATGCAGTTCAGGTGCACCGCCAAGCCAGCACCACGCAGGCGCTCGGCACAGCGCTCGGCCAGCGCTTCGCCGTTACCGGTCTGCGAGGCCCACAGCACCTGGTGCTGCGGCACCTCCAGCGCCCGGCTGGGCAGCGCCGAAGGCTGCGCGAACACGCCCGCCAGCAGGCCATCGACGAACAACCGCCGGTTGGCGGCCAGTGGCGCGCTGGCTGGCAGGCTTGGCACACCCTCGGCGCGGGCTTGCTCCAGGCCGAGCAAGAAGCCCTGCAGGTAATGGCGCTCTTGCTCGGCCAGCGCCGGGGCCGGCAGGTTGTCCAGGCCAAGCAGACGAGACAGGGTGGCGGTGGGCATGCGGGCAAGCTCCGGGTGGGCAGTGGCGCCGCTCAGGTCGAGGGCGTCGATACGTTCGCCGGCAACCCGCTCAAGGGCCACGGCGCAGTGTTTGAAGGCGGGCTGCAGCGACAGTGGGTCGACCGCATCACAGGTGACGGCATTGATGGTCAACTGCTCGCCGATCAGGTCGTTCCAGTGAAACGGCGCGAAGCAATTACCTGGCATGACCCGGTCGCTGATGCGCGCCGGCAGCACGGCCTGACCACGGCGCGAGCGAATGGCCACCTGGTCCTTTTCGGCGATGCCAAGCCGTGCGGCGTCCTCGGGATGCATTTCGATGAAAGGGCCAGGCTCCAGCTTGTTCAGCGCCGGCACCTTGCCGGTCTTGGTCAGGGTGTGCCACTGGTGCTGCACGCGGCCGGTGTTGAGCACCAGGGGGTAGGCGTCATCCGGCAACTCCGCTGCCGGCAACCAGGGCCGGGCGAAAAAGCGTGCCTTGCCGCTGGCGGTGGGGAACGCCAGCGCCGGGCGCTGGCCCTGGGCGTCGTGCAGCAGCGTCTGGCTGCTGCCATCGTTCAGGTAGCGCAATGGGCTGCGGGCGCTGTCACGCCCTGGTGCGCATGGCCACTGGCGCGGCTGCGCACGCAGGTCGGTGTAGCCGATGCCGCGCAGGTCGTAGCCGGTAGCGGGGTTATGGAAGCGGCGAATCTCGTCGTACACCGCTTCGGCATCGGCGTAATCGAACGCGTCGGCATAGCCCATTGCGCAGGCCACCCGGGCGATGATCTGCCAGTCCGGCAGGCTCTGGCCAGGAGGCGCCACGGCGCGTGGCATCAAGGTGAGGTTGCGCTCGCTGTTGATCATCACGCCCTCACCTTCGGCCCACAGTGCCGCAGGCAGGAGGATATCGGCGTAGCGGTTGGTCTCGGTGTCGAGAAACGCATCCTGGGAGATCACCAGCTCGGCCTGGCGCAGGCCGTCGATCACCTGCTGGCGGTTGGCGACGCTGGCCACCGGGTTGCTGCAGATGATCCAGCAGGCTTTCACGTCCCCTGCTTTCAGCTGTTCGAACAGCGCCACCGTACCCTCGCCGCCTTCGCTGCGCAGGCTGCCTGGTGGCAGTTGCCACTGCTGTTCGACGAACGCGCGGTCGCCTTCCACCAGCGCCGAGCGCTGGCCTGGCAGGCCGGGCCCCATGTAGCCCATCTCGCGGCCGCCCATGGCGTTGGGTTGGCCGGTCAGCGAGAAAGGCCCGCTACCGGGGCGGCAGATAGCGCCGGTGGCCAGGTGCAGGTTGCACAGGGCGTTGCTGTGCCAGGTACCGTGGATGCTCTGGTTCAGGCCCATGGTCCAGCAGCTCATCCAGTCGTTGGCACGGCCGATCCATTCGGCGGCCTTGATGATGTCGGCCTCGGCCAGCCCGGTGATGGCGGCCACGCGCTCGGGGCTGTAGTCATCGAGGAAGGCTGGCAGTTCGTCCCAACCGTCAGTGTGGCGAGCGATGAACTCGGGGTTGGTGTGGCCGTTGCGGTGCAGCAGATGCAACAGGCCGTTGAGCAAGGCCATGTCGCTGCCGGGGCGTACCTGCAGGAACAGGTCGGCCTTGTCGGCGGTGGCGCTGCGCCGCGGGTCGACGACGATCAGCTTGGCGCCGGCCTTGACCCGGTCCAGCAGACGCAGGAACAGAATCGGGTGGCAGTCGGCCATGTTGGCGCCGATTACCAGGAATACGTCAGCGTGCTCGAAGTCCTGGTAACTGCCAGGTGGGCCATCGGCACCGAGCGACAGTTTGTAGCCACTGCCGGCGCTGGCCATGCACAGGCGCGAGTTGGACTCGATATGGCGGGTGCGGATAAAGCCCTTGGCCAGTTTGTTGGCCAGGTACTGGGCCTCCAGCGACATCTGCCCGGACACATACAGCGCCACGGCATCCGGGCCGTGCTGGTCAACGATGCCGCGCAGGCGCGCGGCGGTGGCCGCAATGGCCTGGTCCATGCTGGTGCGCACCGGCGGCTGGCTGCGCTGCTGACGCAGGTAGGCATCCTCCATGCGCCCGGCGGCGGTCAGCGGCACGTGCGCGGTCAGGCCCTTGGTGCACAGGCGGCCAAAGTTGCTGGGGTGCTGCTTGTCGCCGCTGATCTTGCTGACCTTGCCATCGGCAACGCGCATGACGATGCCGCAGCCGACGCCGCAATACGGGCAGACACTGCGTACTTCGCTGCTGCTCATGGGCCGGTCTCCTTGGGGAAACGCAAAAGGCGCCGGCTGCCCCGGCTTGCATGGCAAGCGGGGCAACACGGCGCCTTTGTCGTGAAGAGGTGTGGGCAATCGGCATTGATTGCCCTGGGTAGGGGTCAGTCAGCAATTAGCGGGCCAGCTGTGCGGGCCTCTTCGCTGGCGGCCCGCGCGCCCGTGCGGGGCCGGTTTGCCGCACCATGCGGTGGCACCGCGAAGGCCCATGGCGCTATGCTGGGGCACATTTCTGCCAGAGTTACTGCCTTCTCCCCATGTCCCAGGTGATCCTCAAAACCCCCGCCCAACTCGACCTGATGCGCAACGCCGGCCGGTTGCTGGCCCAAGTGTTCGCTGAACTCGATGGTTTCATACGCCCCGGCGTGACCACGATGCAGATCAACGACCACGCCGAGCGCTATATCGTCGAAACGCTCAAGGCTCGGCCGGCAAGCAAGGGCCAGTACGGTTTCCCTTACGCTCTGAATACCTCGGTGGACCACGTGGTGTGCCACGGCATGCCGAAGGCGGATGAGGTGCTCAACGAGGGGTCGATCATCAATGTCGACATCACCCTTGAACAAGGCGGCTACATCGCCGATTCGTCGAAAATGTACTGCATTGGCTCGATCAACGACGAGGCGCGTCGGCTGGTCGAAACGACCTACGACGCCCTATGGAAAGGCATCGAGCAAGTGCGCCCCGGGGCGACACTTGGCGACATTGGCCATGCCATCCAGGTACATGCCGAGGCTGCCGGCTATAGCGTGGTGCGCGAGTATTGCGGCCATGGCATTGGCCAGCAGATGCACGAAGGGCCCGAGGTGCTGCATTTTGGCCAGCGCGGCATGGGTATGAAGCTCAAGCCCGGGATGGTGTTTACCATCGAACCGATGATCAACCAGGGCGGGCGTGGCACTCGGACCTTGAAGGATGGTTGGACGGTGATTACCCGCGACCATGCGCTGTCGGCGCAGTGGGAACATACGGTGGCGGTGACCGAAGCAGGGGTTGAAGTGCTGACGTTGCGCGAGGAAGAACGCATGCGTTGATGCGGCATTGCACCGCCAACGCAGGCCCGCTACCACAGGGGCCGTGCTGTACCGCAGAACGTCTAAAAAAGCAGAAACAAAAAAAGCGACCCTAAGGTCGCTTTTCCTGTAACTTCCGGGTGTTCAGTGGGCCCTGGAAGTTGAATATGGCGCAGCGGACGGGACTCGAACCCGCGACCCCCGGCGTGACAGGCCGGTATTCTAACCGACTGAACTACCGCTGCGCTATACATCGAGTGGTGGGTGATGACGGGATCGAACCGCCGACCCTCTGCTTGTAAGGCAGATGCTCTCCCGGCTGAGCTAATCACCCTTTCGTCTCGGTGTGGCGCGCATTCTACGGATGAGCCCCCACCCTGGCAAGCACTTTTTTCGACTTTCTTAAAAAAAATTTCGAAGCCTTTCAAAGACCTAGCAACGCTGGTCTTTTCTTCTTCTATATATAGGTGCTGGCCCTCTGACAGGGTTGGACGGGAACCACTGCTCGGAGAATAATGCCCGCCTCATGCATTAAGGAGAGATTGCCCCCCATGTGGTTCAAGAACCTGCTGACCTACCGCCTGACCCAGGATGTTCCATTCGAAGCCGAAGCGCTGGAAACCGCCCTGGCCAGCAAGCCGGCCCGTCCCTGCGCCAGCCAGGAGCTGAACACCTATGGCTTCGTCGCGCCGTTCGGCAAGGGCGAAGACGCTCCCCTGGTGCACGTCAGCGGCGAGTTCCTGCTGATCGCCGCGCGCAAGGAAGAACGTATCCTTCCAAGCAGCGTGGTCAATGACGCCGTCAAGGAAAAGGTCGAAGAGATCGAGACCGAGCAGATGCGCAAGGTCTACAAGAAGGAACGCGACCAGATCAAGGACGAGATCATCCAGGCCTTCCTGCCGCGTGCCTTCATTCGTCGCTCTATGATCTTCGCCGCCATCGCGCCGCGCCTGGGCATGATCCTGGTCAACTCGGCCAGCGCCAAGCGTGCCGAAGACCTGCTGTCGACCCTGCGTGAAGTGATGGGCTCGCTGCCGGTACGCCCGGCAACCGTGAAGATCGCACCCGTTGCCACCATGACCGACTGGGTCAAGTCGCAGCAAGCCGCCGAAGGCTTCTATGTACTGGACGAGTGCGAGCTGCGCGACACCGCCGAAGATGGTGGCATCGTGCGCTGCAAGCGCCAGGACCTGACCAGCGAAGAAATCCAGCTGCACCTGAGCACCGGCAAGGTGGTCACCCAGCTGGCCCTGGCCTGGCAGGACAAACTGTCGTTCGTGCTGGACGACAAGATGGTCATCAAGCGCCTGAAGTTCGAAGAGCTGCTGCAAGAGCAGGCAGAACAGGATGGCGGCGATGAAGCCCAGCAGCAGTTCGATGCCAGCTTCCTGCTGATGATGATGACCTTTACCGAATTCCTGCCGGTGCTGTTCGAGGCATTGGGTGGGGAGGAGATTCCGCAAGGGGTCTGAGTGGCATGAAATGTCGGGGCTGGGCTGGGACGTATTCTCAGCCAGCACCGCCCCGCGAAGAGGCCCTCGAAAACTACATCTCTATAAGTACAAGGACCTGCCCATGCGTGCCCTCGCCGCCCTCAGCCGCTTCGTCGGCAATACCTTTGCCCTCTGGGTGCTGGTGTTTGCCGTGCTGGCCTTCCTGCAACCGCAATGGTTCATCGCCCTGAAAGTGGCCATCGTACCGTTGCTGGGCCTGGTGATGTTCGGCATGGGCCTGACCCTCAAGCTCGATGACTTCGCCGCCCTCGCCCGCCAGCCCTGGCGGGTGATGCTGGGGGTGGTGGCGCACTTCGTGATCATGCCAGGCATGGCCTGGCTGCTGTGCCAGCTGTTCCACCTGCCGCCCGAGATTGCCGTGGGCGTGATTCTGGTCGGCTGCTGCCCTAGCGGCACGGCTTCGAACGTGATGGTCTGGCTGTCCAAGGGCGACCTGGCGCTGGCGGTGGCGATTGCCGCCGTCACCACCCTGCTCGCCCCGCTGCTGACCCCGGCGTTGATCTGGTTCCTGGCCTCGGCCTGGCTGCCGGTCTCGTTCATGGACATGTTCTGGTCGATCCTGCAACTGGTCATGCTGCCGATCGTGCTCGGCGTGCTGGCCCAGCGCCTGCTGGGCGCGCGGGTGCAGGCGGCGGTGCAGGTGCTGCCACTCGTGTCGGTGGTGAGCATCGTCATGATCGTCTGTGCGGTGGTGGCGGCCAGCCAGGCGAAAATCGCCGAGTCGGGCCTGCTGATCATGGCCGTGGTGATGCTGCACAACAGCTTCGGCTACCTGCTGGGTTACCTCACCGGCAAGCTCTGCAAACTGCCCCTGGCCCAGCGCAAGTCGCTGGCACTGGAGGTGGGCATGCAGAACTCAGGGTTGGGGGCAGCCTTGGCGGCGGCGCATTTCTCGCCATTGGCGGCGGTGCCGAGCGCGCTGTTCAGCGTTTGGCACAATATTTCGGGGGCGCTGCTGTCGACCTGGTTCCGCCGTATGGAAGCGCCTTTGCCGGTAGATGAACGTGGCGAACCTGCCAGGCACTGACTTGCCCAGCCATCAGAAAATGTGCACCCTATTGCCCACTGTGGGGACGACCTCACGACGCACCGCGTGACCATTCCGGGGACGGCCCCATCGTTGGCAACAATGGAGGCACCTATGTCCTGGATCATCCTGTTTTTCGCCGGCCTGTTCGAGGTCGGCTGGGCGGTAGGCCTGAAGTACACCGACGGCTTCAGCCGCCCGCTCCCCACCGTGCTTACCGTCGGCGCCATGGTCATCAGCCTGGGCCTGTTGGGCCTGGCCATGAAAGAACTGCCACTGGGCACCGCCTACGCCATCTGGACCGGCGTTGGCGCCGTGGGCACGGTGATCGCCGGGATCATCCTGTTCGGCGAGTCCATGGCCCTGGTACGGCTGGTCAGTGTGGCGCTGATCATCTGTGGCCTGATCGGCCTGAAAGTCAGCGCCAGCTGACCACGCCCGTTTAACGCAGGTCGCCGCGCAAGCGGCTGACCTGCTCGCGCAACAACTCAGGCTGCGCTGCTTCCACCGGGACTGCGGCGCCGGCCACGATGGTCACCCGCGACCACAAGCGCTTGAAAAACCCCTTGCCCGGATCACGGCTGAAAAAGCTGCCCCACAGCCCCTGCAACGCCAGGGGAATCACCGGCACCGGGGTTTCACCGAGAATCCGGCTGACCCCACCCTTGAACGCATCGATCTCGCCGTCGCCGGTCAACTTGCCCTCCGGGAAGATGCACACCAACTCACCCGCCGCCAGGTATTCGGCGATGCGCGCAAAGGCGCGCTCGTACGTGCCCTCATCCTCGCTGCGCCCGGCAATCGGGATGGCGCCTGCGGTGCGAAACACGAAGTTGAGCACCGGCAGGTTGTAGATTTTGTAGTACATGACGAAGCGGATCGGCCGGCGGATCGCGCCGCCGAGCAGCAGGGCGTCGACGAACGAGACATGGTTGCACACCAGCAGCGCCGCACCTTCGTCGGGGATGCGTTCGAGGTCGCGGTGCTCCACGCGGTACATCGAGTGGCTGAGCAGCCAGATCAAAAAGCGCATGGTGAACTCGGGCACGATGCTGAAGATGTAGGCGTTGACCGCGATATTGAGCAACGACACCACCAGGAACAGCTGCGGGATGCTCAGCTCGGCCAGCCCCAGCAGCACGATGGTGAGCACCGCCGACACCACCATGAACAAGGCATTGAGGATGTTGTTGGCAGCGATTACCCGGGCCCGCTGGTCCTCGGCCGTGCGCGCCTGGATCAGCGCATACAGCGGCACGATGTAGAAGCCGCCGAACACCCCGAGCCCCACGATCGACAACAGAATCCACCAGGCCTGGCTCATGCCCAGCAGCGCCAGCCAGTCGTGCGGCACAGGCGCAGCCGGCACATCGCCGGAATGCCACCACCAGAGCAGGCCGAACAGGGTCAGGCCAAACGAGCCGAACGGCACCAGGCCGATCTCCACCTTGCGCCCGCTCAGCCGCTCGCACAGCAGCGAACCCAGAGCAATGCCCACCGAGAACAGGGTCAGCACCAGGGTGACCACCGTGCCGTCGCCGTGCAGCCAGTCCTTGGCGTACGCCGGGATCTGGGTCAGGTAGATGGCGCCGACGAACCAGAACCAGGAGTTGCCGACGATCGAGCGCGACACCGCAGGCGTCTGCCCCAGGCCCATGCGCAGGATCACCCAAGACTGCTTGAAGATGTTCCAGTCCAGTTGCATCTGCGGCGACACGGCGGCGGCCCGTGGGATCCAGCGGCTGGCCAGGTAGCCCAGCACGGCCGTGCCGACCACGCCACCCGCCACCACCGTGGCATAGCTGCCCGACGACATCATCACACCCGCGCCGATGGTGCCGGCCAGGATGGCCAGGAAGGTGCCCATCTCCACCAGCCCGTTACCGCCCACCAGCTCTTCTTCACGCAGGGCCTGGGGCAAGATCGAGTACTTCACCGGCCCGAACAGCGCCGAATGGGTGCCCATGCCAAACAGGGCTACCAGCATCAGCGCCAGGTGGTTGGTGATAAAGCCCAGCGCGCCAATGGCCATGATGCCGATCTCGGCCAGCTTGATCGCACGGATCAGCGCGTCCTTGGCGAACTTCTCGCCAAACTGCCCACCCAGTGCCGAGAACAGAAAGAACGGCAGGATGAACAGCAAGGCGCACAGGTTGACCCAGATCGAACGGTCACCGTCGCCCAGGCTGAGCTTGAACAGGATCGCCAGGATCAGCGACTGCTTGAACAGGTTGTCGTTGAACGCACCCAGCGACTGGGTGATGAAAAACGGCAAGAAGCGCCGCTTGCCGAGCAAGGTGAATTGCGAGGGATGACTCATCGTCCTTGTTCCTGAGGGGCTTTTAGCGTTGGAGGCGCGCCGGGCGCAGAAAGCCACAAATCTGCAGGGTAAAGCCTACTGCTGACAAGCCCCCTGCAGACTTATGCTGATACCCGGCAACCCCCAACGACAAGGAAGTGGCAATGCTCGCCGCCCTCAAGCGCTACCCAGCGGCCGTACGCCTGCTGCTCGCCACCACCTTTGCTTTGACCCTGGCCCGCGCCCTTACCCTGCCCTACCTGGTGGTATACCTGGCAAACAACTTCCAGCTGTCGGTGAGCGAGATCGGCCTGTTGATTGGCGGCGCGCTGATCATCGCTTCGCTGCTGAGCTTGTATGGCGGCCACCTGGTGGACACCGTACGCACTCACACGCTGGTGGTCGTCAGCACCCTGGTGTTTACCCTGGCGTTCGTCGGCGCCATGGCCAGCCGCTCGGCCGCGTTGTTCTTCCTGTGTCTGGTACTGATCAACCTGGCCCTGGCCGTGGTCGACATTGCCGCCAAGGCGGGCTTTTGCGCGCTGTTGCCGGTGGCAGAACGCGCCGAGGTGTTCGCCATCAAGTACACCTTGAGGAACGTCGGCTACGCCGTCGGCCCGTTGCTGGGGGTGGCCATGCTGGAGCTGGACGACCACCTGCCCTTCGTCGCCTCGGCGTTGATCGGCCTGGGGACGGGCCTGGCCTACCAGCGCCTGGGCGACCGTGGCCTGCAGGCCGCGGCCCCGGCACAACCGCGGGCCGCTTTTGCGCAAGTAGCGCTGGGCCTGGCCCGTGACCGGCGGCTGGTGTACTTCACCTTGGGCGGTGTGCTCAGCGCCGTGGTGTTCGGCCAGTTCGGGGCCTACCTGTCGCAGTACCTGATGGTGACCACCAGCCCGGCCGAGGCGGCGCGCCTGGTCGGCTACCTGGTGACGACCAACGCCGTCACGGTTATCGCCCTGCAGCACCTGATCGGCAGGCGCATCAGCCGCCAGCACCTGATGCCCTGGCTGCTGGCCGGCATGGGCCTGTTCATCGCCGGGCTGCTGGGCTTTTCGCTGGCAGACTCGGTGCTGGCATGGTGCCTGGCAATGCTGGTGTTCACCCTGGGTGAAATCATGGTGATCCCCGCCGAATACATGTTCATCGACCTGATCGCGCCGGAGCACCTGCGCGGGGTGTATTACGGCGCGCAGAACCTGTCCAACCTGGGCACGGCGCTGGGGCCGGTGATGGTGGGCATTGCCTTGGGCCAGTGGTGGCCAGGGGCGATCTTCTACCTGCTGGTAATGTCGGTGATACTGGCGGCAGTGTTCTACTGGATGGGCACCCGCAGGCATTGATTTTGGCGCTGCCGCTTGAGCAACGCCCTGCGACGACTCGCCACTGCGACCATCGTCTGCGCTGACGAACCGCCGCCTGCGTGCCAGACTGGTTGATCGGGACCGCGTTATCTTTTTTGCTCCGGAGTTTTCATGTCGTTGTCCAGCGGGCTGATCGCCGTGGTCGCCCTGGCCTATATGGCCATCATGTTCGCCATCGCCTTTTACGGCGACCGCCGCAGCACACCGTTGCCGCCGAAGCTGCGTGCCTGGGTGTACAGCCTGTCGCTGGCCGTGTACTGCACCAGCTGGACCTTCTTCGGCGCGGTCGGCCAGGCCGCCGAACAGCTTTGGGCATTTCTGCCGATCTACCTGGGCCCGGTGCTGCTGATGATCTTCGCACCCTGGGTACTGCAGAAGATGGTGCTGATCAGCAAGCAGCAGAACATCACCTCGATCGCCGACTTCATCGCCGCGCGCTACGGCAAATCACAGACCCTGGCGGTGGTGGTGGCGCTGATCTGCCTGGTCGGCGTGCTGCCCTATATCGCCTTGCAGCTCAAAGGCATCGTGCTGGGCGTCAACTTGCTGATCGGTGCCAATGCCGATGCCACCGGCACCCGGGTGCAAGACACCGCACTGGTGGTGTCGCTGGTGCTGGCGCTGTTCGCCATCGTCTTCGGCACGCGCAGCCTGGATGTGACCGAGCACCACCGCGGCATGGTGCTGGCAATCGCCTTCGAGTCGTTGATCAAGCTGCTGGCCTTTCTCGCCGTGGGCATCTTCGTGGTGTTCAACCTGTACGACGGCTTCGACGACCTGTTCAGCCAGGCACGCCAGTCGATCCAGCTGGAAAGCTATTGGCAAGAGACCATCAATTGGCCCTCGATGGTGGTGCAGACCGCAGTGGCCATGATGGCGATCATCTGCCTGCCGCGGCAGTTCCATGTCACCGTGGTGGAGAACATCGAACCGCAGGACATGCGCCTGGCCCGATGGGTGTTCCCGATGTACCTGGCCCTGGCCGCGCTGTTCGTGGTGCCGATCGCCCTGGCCGGGCAGATGCTGTTGCCCGGTACGGTGATGTCCGACTCGTTCGTCATCAGCCTGCCTCTGGCCGAAGCCCACCCGAGCCTGGCCCTGCTGGCCTTCATCGGCGGCGCCTCGGCCGCCACCGGCATGGTCATCGTCGAGGCCGTGGCCCTGTCGACCATGGTTTCCAACGACATGCTGCTGCCCTGGCTGCTGCGCCGCAACAATGCCGAGCGGCCATTCGAAGCCTTCCGCCACTGGATGCTCTCGGTACGGCGGGTGACCATCGTGGTCATCCTGCTGCTGGCGTATGTCAGCTACCGCCTGCTGGGCTCCACCGCAAGCCTGGCGACCATCGGCCAGATCGCCTTCGCCGCGGTGACGCAGCTCACCCCGGCCATGCTCGGCGCGCTGTACTGGAAGCAGGCCAACCGGCGCGGCGTGTTCGCAGGCCTGGCCGCCGGCATCTTTCTGTGGTTCTACACCCTGGTGCTGCCCATTGCCGCCCACAGCGTGGGCTGGTCGCTGGCGCTGTTCCCGGGCCTGGCGTGGCTGCATGGCAACCCGCTGAACCTGCCGATCAGCCCGCTGACCCAGGGCGTGGTGCTGTCGCTGGCGGGTAACTTCACGCTGTTCGCCTGGGTTTCGGTGCTGTCGCGCACGCGGGTGTCGGAACACTGGCAGGCCGGGCGCTTCATCGGCCAGCAGACCAGCGCCCGGCCCAGCAGCAAACCGCTGCTGGCCGTGCAGATCGACGACTTGCTGACCCTGGCCTCGCGCTTCGTCGGCGAAGAACGTGCCCGGCAGAGCTTCATCCGCTTCGCCTACCGCCAGGGCAAAGGCTTCAACCCCAACCAGAACGCCGACGGCGACTGGATCGAACACACCGAACGCCTGCTCGCCGGTGTGCTTGGCACCTCGTCGACCCGCGCCGTGGTCAAGGCCGCCATCGAAGGCCGCGACATGCAGCTCGAAGACGTGGTGCGCATCGCCGACGAAGCCAGCGAGGTGCTGCAGTTCAACCGCGCGCTGCTGCAAGGCGCTATCGAAAACATCAACCAGGGCATCAGCGTGGTCGACCAGAACCTGCACCTGGTGGCCTGGAACCGCCGTTACCTGGAGCTGTTCAACTACCCTGACGGGCTGATCAGCGTCGGCCGGCCGATTGCTGACATCATCCGCTACAACGCCGAACGCGGCCTGTGCGGCCCGGGTGAAGCGCAGGTGCACGTGGCCCGACGCCTGCACTGGATGCGCCAGGGTCGCGCGCATTCTTCCGAGCGGTTGTTCCCCAACGGCCGAGTCATCGAACTGATCGGCAACCCGATGCCCGGCGGCGGCTTCGTCATGAGTTTTACCGACATCACCCCGTTCCGCGAAGCCGAACAGGCGCTTCGCGATGCCAACGAGGGCCTGGAGCAACGGGTGGCGGAGCGCACCCATGAGCTATCGCAGCTCAACCAAGCGTTGTCCGAAGCCAAGAGCCAGGCCGAAGCCGTGAGCAAGTCCAAGACCCGCTTCCTGGCCGCGGTCAGCCACGACCTGATGCAACCGCTGAACGCCGCGCGGCTGTTCTCCGCCGCCCTGTCGCAGCAGGCCGAAGGCATGAATGACGAGGCCCAGCAACTGGTGCAGCACATGGACAGCTCGCTGCGCTCGGCCGAAGAACTGATCAGTGACCTGCTGGACATCTCGCGCCTGGAGAACGGCAAGATCACCCCGGACGCCAAGCCGTTCGCCCTCAATGAGCTGTTCGACACCCTGGGCGCCGAGTTCAAGGTACTGGCCGCCGAAAAAGGGCTGGAATTCCGCCTGCGCGGCAGCCGCCTGCGGGTCGACAGCGACATCAAACTGCTGCGCCGGGTGCTGCAGAACTTCCTGACCAACGCCCTGCGCTATGGCAAAAGCCCGATTCTGCTCGGTGCCCGTCGCCAGGGTGAGCGCCTGTGGCTGGAAGTCTGGGATCGTGGCCCCGGCATCGCCGACAACAAGCTGCAGGAGATTTTCCAGGAATTCAAACGCCTGGACAGCCACCAGACCCGCGCCGAGAAAGGCCTGGGCCTGGGCCTGGCGATCGCCGATGGCCTGTGCCGGGTGCTCGGCCATTCGCTCGAAGTGCGCTCGTGGCCCGGCAAAGGCACGGTGTTCCGCGTCAGCGTGCCGATTGCCCGCCAGGCGGCACCCGCACCGAGTGCGCCGGTGGAACAGTCTGGGCAGCCACTGGCCGGGCTGAACGTGCTGTGCATCGACAATGAAGACAGCATCCTGATCGGCATGAACAGCCTGCTCAGCCGTTGGGGCTGCCAGGTCTGGACCGCGCGCAACCGCGCCGAATGCGAGGCTTTGCTGACCAAGGGCATGCGCCCGCACCTGGCGCTGGTGGACTACCACCTGGACGACGGCGAGACCGGCACCGAATTGATGGGCTGGCTACGCGCACGGCTGGGCGAGCCGGTGCCTGGGGTGGTGATCAGCGCCGACGGCAGTAAAGAGACCATCGCCCTGGTGCATGCGTCAGGCCTGGATTACCTGGCCAAGCCGGTCAAGCCGGCCGCCTTGCGCGCCCTGCTCAATCGGCATCTGAGCCTGGTTCAGTAAGCGCTTCGCCCGCCGGGGTTTCATCGGACAGCGCCCGTTCCAGCAGGTCTGCCGGCAGGCTCTTGCTGGCACGGGCGCCAAGCAACTTGAGCTGTTCGCTGCGGCTGACCAGGTTGCCACGCCCCTCGCACAGTTTGTTGCGCGCTGCGGCATAGGCCTTGTCTACCTGCTGCAAGCGGCTGCCCAGTTCGTCCAGGTCCTGGATGAACAGCACGAACTTGTCGTACAGCCAACCGGCGCGCTCGGCAATCTCGCGGGCGTTCTGGCCTTGGCGTTCCTGCTTCCACAGGCTGTCGATCACCCGCAGGGTGGCAAGCAGCGTGGTCGGGCTGACAATCACGATGTGCCGGTCGAAGGCTTCCTGGAACAGGTTGGGCTCGGCCTGCAGGGCTGCCGAGAAGGCGGCCTCGATGGGCACGAACAGCAGCACGAAATCCAGGCTGTGCAAGCCTTCAAGGCGGCTATAGTCCTTGCTCGAGAGGCCTTTGACGTGGCTGCGCAACGACTGCACGTGCTGCTTGAGCGCGGCCTCGTCATTGCTGCCGACGAACTGCTGGTAAGCCGTGAGGCTGACCTTGGCGTCCACCACCACCTGCTTGTCGCCAGGCAACATGATCAGCACATCGGGCTGGAAGCGTTCGCCATCGGCGCTCTTGAGGCTGACCTGGGTCTGGTATTCGCGGCCCTTCTCAAGGCCGGCGTGCTCCAGTACCCGCTCAAGGATCATCTCGCCCCAGTTGCCCTGGGTTTTCTGGCCCTTCAAGGCCTGGGTGAGGTTGGTGGCTTCATCGGACAGGCGCTGGTTGAGCTGCTGCAAGCGCTCCAACTCTTTGCCCAGCGAGAAACGCTCGCGTGCTTCCTGCTGGTAGCTTTCCTCGACGCGCTTCTCAAAGGCCTGGATGCGCTCCTTGAGCGGGTCGAGCATTTGCCCCAGGTGCTGCTGGCTGGTCTGGGCAAAGCGTTGCTCGCGCTCGTCGAAGATTTTCGTGGCCAGGTCGGAGAACTGCGCGCGCAGGGTGTCACGGGCCTCTTGCAGGTCTTCGAGACGCTGTTGGTGGCTCTCCTGCTGCTCGCGCAGTTCGGCGTCCAGCCGTGCGGTCTGGGCTTCCAGGCGCCGTAGCTCGGCTTCACGGTTGGCGCGTTCAAGGCTCCAGGCGTGGGCGGCATCGCGGGCGTTGTCGCGGTCGATCTGCAACAGTTCCAGTTCACGGCCCTGGGCTGCCAGCTGGGCTTGCTTGACGGTGTTGGCTTCGCTGAGGTCGCTGATCTCGTCGCGACCGGCCTCCAGTTGCGCCTGTAGCCCGGCCAGGGACAGTTGGGCGGCGTTGAGGCGCTCTTCGAGCAGGGCCTGTTCACCCTGCCGGGACGCCTGGCGACGCTGCACCTGCATGAGCCAACCCAGGCAGGGCACTGCACCCACCACCAAGCCCAGCAGAATGCTGGCCAGATCCACTGTCATGGTTACCCCGATCGAACCTTGATGAATGCTGCGCAGCTTATCAGCCTGAGAAGCAGGTTGCCTGTGCCTGCAACAGGGCCGCTGGCGGCAATGCAGTGCTCAACCTGAAAACCACTGCCCCAGCAGCCGCCGCGCTTCCTGCGAGCCCTGCGCCGCCGCCAGTTCCAGCCAGTAGCGGGCCTGCTCGGGCGCGTTGGCCTGGCATAACCTTGCATACTCCAGCTGTGCGCGCCGATCACCGGCACGGGCGGCTTGACGCAGCAGTTCGTGGCCGATGCGCCGGTCCCGGGCGTTGCCGCAATCACGGCACAGCATCTGCCCCAACCGGCTCTGGGCTACCACGACGCCTTGGCGGGCCGGCTGTTTCAGCAGGCGACCAGCCAGGTGCTTGACCTGAGGCTTGTCACCCAGGCGCGGGCTGTCGAGCAGCCACAGGGCCACTTTCAGGGAAAAGCGTTTGGGTGGGGGCACTGACGACGCATCAGCCGGGTTGGCGAGGTGTTTACTGCGAAACTTCATGAGCAACAGGAAAGGTAACTCGAAAGGCGCGCCACTCTACTCCATTTTTCCTGGCGTGGCCTGTCGATTTATGGAGGATTGAAAAATAATTTCGATGATCTTTTCTTGACGTTTTCAAGTGGATGACCAACCGGTCTACGGGTGCCCGAAGATTGTCAGACAGTTCCCTGGCTTGCTGGCACGCCCGTCCTAGAGCAAGCGCTCGGGACAATCCACAGTTCCTGTGGATAACTCGGTGGACAACCCCCTTCGGTGGCTCCAAAACCCCCGTGAATTGGGGGCTCCAGTCAAACTGACGATTTTTTCACCAGCAAAAATTAGTGTTTTTTTTCATTGACTTAGCCCCCCAGTCAAGTCATTGGCGAGGCTCTCAGCGCCTGTTGCCGCCGTGTTACAGCTTGCGCGCCAAATGTGCACAAGTGCACCACAAGCCCTCATTCGAGTGCACAAAATGAGTACATCCACGGCAATGCCAGCCATTTGCCCCTCTTCACAGCATGCGAAAGAAGCGCCATACTGCTCGGCTAACCTGCACCCTTGCAGAAACATTTGCCAAACCGTTCTATTCTCGGTAAGGTGTGCCTCGTTAGTACCAAGCTGAAAGTCAATTGGCCTTAAGCGTCCTTGCAGAATCGCTCCCCCAACAGCGAAGCCTGCTGAAACCAGGACCGGCCCACTCGATGATTCCTTCGCCAGCCATACGCTGCCCAAGCTCGAATCACCTAGCAGATTGATCAGGATCCCACCCCGATGGCCTAGAACCTTGGCCCCGGTGTGCTGCCTGCCCTCTTAAGTACCTACCAGTCAGCCCAAGCGCCCACTATTTGATTGCGCTCCCTCTGGCTGCTTTGTTCCAGTCAGGTTCGTTCGTCCCTTAATAAAGGCGTCACTGGAACGTTTCTATCATGCACGGATCATATCCTCCGTGTTTAAAGCAGGAACCTCCAATAATATGCAAACTCATCCGCACATTCAGGCTGCCATTGGCACCCTCTCCCAGGCCTTCTCGCCGTTGAAGTGCCTTATCGTTGCCCCTCGCAAGGGCAGCTTCAGCTTTACCCTGGTGGACGAACACGGCGTCGCCTGCCACACCGAACGCCTGTACGCCGATCAGTACAGCCGCAAGGAACCCCTGCAGGCGGTAATCGCCCGGACGCGTCAGTCGCTCACTGCGTGAGCGGCGAATACCTCGGTATTCAAGCGCTGAATCGCTGTTTCGACACCCTGCCCGATCGTTCTTGGCGTAATTGCCGCACGGCATATAGCCAAGGACGTCAGGCAGCAATCGATTTAAAAACAGCTCTTTACACCACGATTATCACACTACACTTCAACTCGAGCGGTGCTAACCGCTTCCGGCGGGCCTGATCATTCACCAGCTGCCAAGCTCCAGCGCCCGTCCGGCCCTTACTTGCTCGAGGGCATTATGGGTATCGCTGCGAATGAATTGTGTCTGTATGTGATCCGGCCAACCCTGGTCTACCTGAACCGTCACTGCCCTAGCGCCGAAGCGTTGTTACTGGGCATTGCCGCCAGCCAGTCGGCACTCGGCTCAGCCTTGCACGACCGACGTGGCCATGGCCTCTACCGCATCGGCGAAACCCGCCACCAGGCGCTCTGGGACGAGTATCTCGCCCGCGACCCGGACCTCGCCAGCCTGGTCCGTGGCCTGGCCAGCCAACACGCCTTTCTCGGCGGCCCCCACCTGGAACTCACGGTAAACCTGCGCTACTCCACCGCCATTGCCTGGATGCTGGTCGAAGCCCAAGCCACGGCGCTGCCGGCGGCTGACGACCTGCTGGGCCTGGCGCGTATCTGGCGGCAGGTTTTCCACCCCCAAGGTCGCCTGCGTGACTTCACTCAAGCCTGGCACACCTGCATAGATCAGAGATTGCCTCAGGCATCTTAGGAAACGCCCTACAGCATTACTGGAAAAAATGGAATTTTGGTCGGATTGTCCTACAAAACCGCTCTATCTCCTGTGATTGAGGCTATAGCGCGGCGCGCGATTTGTTGGTAGCTTTTCGCCCCGGAGATCCCAAGGAGTTTCTAATAATGAAAAAAGTAATGCTCAAAACCTCCCTCGGCGTAGCCGTTGCGCTTGCTTCCAGCCAACTGCTCGCCAGCGGCTTTGCCCTGAACGAACAGAGCATCAGCAGCATGGGGACAGGTTTCGCGGGACGTTCTTCTTCTGCCGATGATGCCAGCACCGTGTTTGGCAACCCGGCCGGCATGTCCCGCCTCAAACGCGAACAGATCACCGTGGGCGGCGCCGCCGTCATCGCCAAGTCCGATATCTCGGGCCGTGGCAGCAACCTCGGGGGGGAAACCGACGGTGACATGGTGCCGCTGGTCGGCGTACCGATGGGGTACTACGTCAAGCCGATCGATGATCACTGGAGCGTCGGTTTCGGCGTCTACGTGCCCTTCGGCCTGGTGACCGACTACGGCAGCGACGATGCCGCCCGCTACTGGGGCAAAAAGAGCCACGTCGAGGTCGTGACCTTCCAGCCAACCATCAGCTACGCCTTCAACGACAAGGTCTCGATCGGTTTCGGCCCAACCATCAACCGCATCAAGGGTGAACTGGGTTCGAGCCTGATCAACCCCTTCACCCCTGGCCGCAACGATGGTGAAGTGAAGATCAAGGGCGACGACACCGCCGTGGGTTACAACATCGGTATCCTGGTCCAGGCCACCGACAGCACCCGCGTCGGCCTGACCTACCACTCGATGGTCGACTACAAGCTCGAAGGCAAGACCCGCGTCAGCACCCCGCTGATCGGGCCGTTCAACGGTAACAAGTTCGACGCCACCCTGAAGATCAAGACGCCAGAGTCCGTTGACCTTTCGGTCACCCACGAACTCGACGACCAGTGGACCCTGTACGCAGGCAGCACCTGGACCCGCTGGAGCCGCCTGAAAGACATCACCGTGCAAAACGATGTGCCAGCGCCGCTGGCCGGTTCCGCGTTCCAGACCATCACCGAAGAGCAGAACTGGCACGACACCTGGGCACACGCCATCGGCGCGTCCTACAAGGTCAACAAGGAGTGGGTACTGCGTACCGGCTTCACCGTCGACCAGTCGCCAACCAACAACCACGACCGTTCACCGCGCATCCCGACTGGCGATCGCAAGGTGTTCAGCCTGGGGGCGGGTTGGAGCCCGAACGAAGACATGACCATCGACGTGGCCTACTCCTACCTGTGGGAGGAAGACACCAAGGTCAACCAGGTCAGCGCGACCAAAGGCAGCTACCAGGCCAAGTACGAAAACAGCGCTCACGGCGTCGGTGCCTCCCTCACCTACCGCTTCTGAGTCATCCCGCGCATGGAGAAACCGCCCTTGTGGCGGTTTTTTCATGCCTGGACCTGCCAGCTGTCACCCAGGCATTCGCGCAGGTAGTCCGTGAAGGCACGTACCTTAGCGGTCATGGCGAAACGATCGGCCAGGCACAGGTAGATATCCATCGGCTCGGCCTGGGCATAGGCCTGCCCGCTGTCGCTGTATTCGAACAAAGGCACCAGTTCACCCGTGGCCAGGTAAGGCTGAACGATGAAGGCTGCCAGCCGGGTGATCCCGCCATCGTGTAGCGCCATCTGGGTCAGGGCATCGATATCGTCGCTGATCAGCACGGTGCCGAACTCTGCCTCGAAACGCATGCCGTCGCGCATGAAGCCCCACCGCAGGAAGCGGCCATCCACCGGGTAACGGAACACCAGGCAGCGGTGCTCGCGCAGGGCCTCGGGCGTGGCAGGTACACCGGCGCTGGCCAAGTAACCGGGCGAGGCGCAGCAAATGAAGGGGATACGCGCGATGTGCCTGGCCAGCAGCTGGTCTTCCAGTTGCGGGGCGATGCGCAGGCTGACATCCACATCTTCGCGCGCGTGGTTGACCCGTCGATCAGTCGTTACCAATTCTATCGAAAGCTGCGGGTAACGGGCACTGAATGCCGGGATCAACGGCGCCAGCACATGGCGACCGAAGGCGGAGGTCGACGCAATGCACAGGCGGCCCTGGGGCTCACTGTCGGGCGTGGTGACGGCGAGCTCGGCCTGGGCCAGATCACGCTCTACCTGCCTGACCCGCTCGTAATAGAGCGTACCCGCCGGCGTCAGCGCCATGCTGCGCGTGGTACGGCTGAGCAAGCGCACCTGCAGATGCGCTTCAAGCCGTGCCAGGTTCTGGCTCACTGCCGCCGGGCTGAGCCCCAGGGTGCGCGCACCCGCAGCGATGCTACCGGCTTCGACTACCTTGATGAAGCTGCGAATAGCATTGAGCAGGTCCATGTTGCGCCCTTTGGATTCGTAAGAATCTCTTTATAAAGAACTCAACCACGGTGGTCTACAAGCCCGGCAGAGGTGATTGCTAACCTGCGCCCTCACTTACTGTTCTGGAGTTCGCATGAACGACCTGTCCCCGACACGCAGCCGGCGCAAACTGCGCCCCAGCGCCACACCCTACGTTTTCGCGTTCTACATGTCATCGATCATGGCGCTGCTGATGTGCTTTGTGATCACGGCCGCCAATGCTGGGGTGAATCCGCAGTACCTGGGCAATGTGCTGAAGGCGTACCAGTTGGCCATGCCGGTGGCGTTTGTCTGCGTGTTGATGGTCAGGCCGCTGGTGGTGCGGCTGGTGGCGATCACTGTTCACCCTCATTGAATCGAAGGAAAAGCACTACGGCTGCGATGCGATGGCCTTCTCGATCGCAGCCCTGAAGGCAGGGTCATCCGGCTTGGTCAGGCTGGAAAAATTGCCGATCACCTTGCCCTTGCGGTCCACCACGTACTTGTAGAAGTTCCACTTCGGCGCACTGCTCTGGTTTGCCAGCTCGCTGAACAGCGGTATCGCATCCTTGCCGCGTACTGCCTGGGCCTTGGTCATGGTGAAGGTCACGCCATAATTGGCGTAGCAGACGTTGGCAATTTTTTCGCTATCGGGGTCTTCTTGCTTGAAGTCATTGGAGGGTACACCAAGCATCTCCAGCCCCTGCTCGTGGTACGCCTTGTACGTTGCCTCCAACCCCTCGAACTGCGGCGCGAACCCGCAATAGCTGGCCGTGTTGACCACCACCAGCGGCTTGCCGGCAAAGCGCTGACACAGGTCGACCTGCCCCTTGCCACGCAACTCCGGCAGGCTGCCCTGCAACAAGGCGGGGCAATCCGCAGCCCAGCTCGACGTGGCGGCAAGCAGGCCCAGCACAGGCACCATCAACCAATGTGCACGCATCATTCGTTTCTCCGGCAAGACAATCCATGAACTTGCAGGGTAGCGTTTAACAAACGCTCATGCCCAATTGCATCAACGCCAGCCCACCCTTGTGCCAGCCCCACCATACCAGCGCCAGCAGAGCGACAGCGGCAGCGGCCAGCAGCCCCTGGGCCAGGTAGCGATTCATGCGGCCTGGGCCTGCAGGCGGGCGACCGGGCGCTCACGTACCGGCCAGCTGAGCGCCGCAGCCAGCAGGCTGAGCAGCACCGAAATTTGCCAGACGAGGTCGTAGTTGCCCGTGCGGTCATACACCACCCCGCCCAGCCAGCCACCCAGGAAGGCGCCCAACTGGTGGAACAGGAACACGATGCCGCCCAGCATCGACAGGTTGCGCACGCCAAACAACGTCGCCACCGTGCCATTGGTCAGCGGTACGGTAGACAACCAGAGCAAGCCCATGGCGATGCCGAACAGGTAGGCACTGACCTGGGTCACAGGCGCCCAGAGGAACAACACGATCACCACCGCGCGCAGCAGATACAACCCAGTGAGCAAGCGCGGCTTGGACATGCGCCCACCCAGCCAGCCGGCGGTGAAGGTGCCGACGATGTTGAACAGGCCAACCAGTGCCAGCACCGTGGTACCAGTGGTGGCAGCCAGGTGCTGATCGACCAGGTAGGCCGGCAGGTGCACCCCGATGAACACCACCTGGAAGCCGCAAACGAAGAAACCCAGCGCCAGCAACCAGAACCCCGAATGCGAGCAGGCCTCACGCAGGGCCTGGCCCAGGGTCTGCTCAGCGCCATGGCTAGGCAGCGGGCGGTCGCGCAACATGCCGACCAGGGGCACGATCAATGCCACCAGCAGGCCCAACACCAGCAGCGCAGCGGACCAGCCCAGCCACTCGATCAGGCCAAGCGTGCCTGGCAACATGGCGAACTGGCCGAATGAACCGGCAGCACTGGCAATACCCATCGCCATGCTGCGTTTCTCGGCAGGCACGGCGCGCCCGACCACACCCAGGATGACCGAGAATGAGGTGCCGGAAAGGCCGATGCCGATCAGCAGCCCCGCACTCAACGACAACGACCAGGGCGAATCGGCCATGCCCATCAGGACCAACCCGACGGCGTACAGGATGCCGCCGATGATCACCACCCGCGCCGCCCCCAGGCGGTCGGCCAAGGCACCGGCGAAAGGCTGCGCCAGCCCCCACACCAGGTTCTGCAAGGCGATGGCGAAGGCGAACACCCCACGCCCCCAGCCAAAGTCGGCGCTCATCGGCCCCAGGAACAGGCCAAAACCGTGTCGCACACCCAAGGACAGCGCCAGAATCAGCGCTGCCCCCATCAGTACCCACCCGCTGGTTCGCCACACCGAAGTCATTGTCGTTATCTCCAGCACTTCGCAAGGTTTACGGGTATATACCCGTTTATAGTCGTATCACTTCAGGCCAGCTGTTCCAGCAAACGTACCAACTCATCGCGCTGCCCAACACCCAGGCGCTCGACCAGCAGTTCTTGAGCCTGCTCCCAGGCCGGGTAAGCCGCCTGCAACAGCGCCTTGCCTGGCTCGGTCAGCAGCACCACACGGTTGCGCTGGTCATCGCCGTCAGCCAAGGCCACCAGGCCATCGGCTTCCAGCACCCGCAGGTTGCGCCCCAAGGTACTGCGTTCAAGGCCCATGGCCTCGGCCAAGGTGGTAATGCTGGGGCGGTCGAGGCGCTGCAAGTGGCGCAACAGGGAAAACTGGGCGACATTGACGCCGAAGCCGGCAAGGGCCTCGTCATAATGCCGGCTCACCCCACGGGCAGCTCGACGTAAATGGGTGCAGATGCATTCACTGGTCAACATGGATACGTGTATATACCCGCGTCATGAGTGTTGCAAGAGATTTCAACTATCAGCGAAAGGTCATTCAGGCTTCAGGCGTTTGCTGATCGGCTCGAACTCCGCCGTAGCCTTGCGTGCCAGAGGGTCCGGCGCGCCCTGATCAATGGCTTGCCAGTAGCGCCACGGCACCTTGGCACTGCCCAGTTCGTAGTCCATGCCATCCCAACTGTCTTCACGGAAGCTGTAGAACGCCCAGTGCAACTGGTTGCTGTCTAGCACTGTAAGAACGTCTTCCAGGTAGCGCTGGCAGCCTGGCAACCGGCGCATGCAACCGAACTCCCCCACCACTAGGCGTGAGCGTGGCACGTGCATCGCTTCGCTCCAGGCCAGCGGTTGTTGCAGGTATTGCTGCACACGCTGGCCATCCCACTGCTGCGTCTGCCCGGCGAACGGTACAGGGCCGGGGTAGGCAAAGGGTTGCTTGCGCGTCATGTTCGGCGCACTGGTGGCGGAATAGGGTTCGTACATGTGTACGCTGTACAGCGCCCGGCTGTCTGCCAACGGCGCGGGCCAGTAACCAAAAGCATCGGCGGCGGCATACCAGCCTGCATCGACCATGATCGGTGTGTCTGGGTCCTGTTCACGGATGGCCGCCACCAACTGCTCATACAGCGCTGGCAAGTCACGGGCGGTACCTTGCGCTTGTGCATACCAGCGCTTCATCTGCTCAGGGGCAGCATGTTCGGCCAGGCCACCGTGTTGTTCGGGGGCGGGTTCATTGATCAGGTTGTAGGCCGCGATGGCGGGATGGTCCTTCAATTCACGCGCCAGGTCCCGCCAGAACGCAGCGGCCTGCGACCAGTAGCGTTTGTCTTGCCAGAGGCGGTCGTCAAACTGGCCCTGGTTGTTCTGCGACCATCGCATGCCAGGCAGGGAAAGGGGGGCAATGACGACCTTGAGCCCGGCCAGATGAGCACGGTCGAGCACAGCACGCAGTTGAACCACATCGGTTGCGGGCAGGCCTTGATAGTCATCAGCGCTACCCAGCAGGAAGTCGCGCTGCGCTGGCTGCCACTTGTCATAAGACAGCCGAACCCAGGTAGCGCCATAGGCACGCAAGGCATTGAAGTAGGCTTGGTCGGGAGCCAGCCGATTGAAACTGTTGCCGCCGTGGCGGGGCGTATCCCAGAAGCTGATCAGATCAGCAGCGGTGACGGGCAAGGCGAGAAAAGCAAACAGGCTGGCAAAGATCCAGTGGCGCATAAAGGGCCTCCCTGGCCGCGTGAATGGGAGGCCGATGATAAACCCAAGTCTATGATGGGCGTGGCTGCGGTTACGTTGCTGGAAGTTTCTTCGCCCTGCTGCAGTCGCTCAGAGAGCGAGTGCCAGCCCCATCACCACGGTCAGCTCCAGCAACTCCAGCATCGCCCCGGCGGTATCGCCGGTCGTGCCACCCAGACGCCGGCACATGACATGCCGCAGCCAGGCGAACACGCCCAGCACCGCCACCAGTACCCAGATCACGGGCCAACCACCAACGGCAAGGCACAAGACGGCGCTACCCGACAAGACCCACCCGGCAGCAGCACGTGGCAAATGCTCGGCCAGCGCCTGCCCCAACCCCCCGGGCCTTACATAAGGCGTGCAGAGGAACAAGCCAAGCATCGCCGCCCGGCCAACCACCGGCGCCAGGATCAGTTCCACCCCCACCCCATGCTCGACCAATGCCCACAAGGCGCAGAATTTCAGCAGCAGCACCAGCACCAGGGTCACCACGGCAATCGGCCCGCTGCGGGGGTCCTTCATGATCTGCAGCGTGCGTTCACGGTCACCGAAACCACCGAGCCAGGCATCGGCGCTGTCGGCCAAGCCGTCCAGGTGCAGTGCGCCGCTGAGCAACACCCAGAGCGTCAGCAGCATTGCTGCATGCAGGGCCGTGGGCGCGCCGTACAGAAGATGGTTGGCCAGCCACAGCAGCAGACCGAACAGCAGCCCTACCAGGGGGTAGCACAACAGCGAGCGGCCCACTTGGCGTGGCTCGGGCATACCGGGCAAGCGCACCGGCAGGCTGCTGAGGAACTGCAAGGCAATCCAGAACGCCAGCATGTCAGTGCGCCTCGGCCCATTGGCCGTCGTCACGCAGCACCAGGCGGACCAATGCGCCGTGGGCAACTTCCACCTGCAGCAAGTGTTCCCTGGGCATGCCACGCGCCCGGGCCAGCAACAGGCGCATCACGCCGCCGTGGGTGACCAGCAGCACACGCTTGCCGGCATGCTGCTGGCCCAGCCGCTCGACGCCAGCCAGAACGCGCTCGGCAAACGCCTCGACCGGCTCACCATTGGGCGGCGTACACGCGTAAGGGTCGGCCCAGAAACGCCCGAGGGCGTCGGCCTGGTCTTCCATGATCTGCGCCGCGCTGCGCCCTTCCCAATCACCGAAATGCAGCTCCTGCAGATCAGCCTCGCGCTGTACCGGCAGGTGTAGACGCGCCCCCAGCTTGTCGGCAAACCGTGCACAACGCTGCAAGGGCGAGCTGACCAGCACCTGCCATGGGCCAGCCTCGGCGACGGCGTCACGCATCTGCGCCCAGCCCTTTTCGGTCAGAGCATCGTCAAGGCTGCCACGCAGGCCACCTTGCTCCGTTTCGCCGTGGCGCAGCAGGTCGAGGATCATGCCGGGCGGTCCGCCACGGCGGCCTCGGCAAATGTCGCCATCTGCCCGTGCAGTGCGCAGGCCAGGCGCAACAAAGGCACCGCCAGGGCGGCACCGCTGCCCTCACCCAGGCGCAGGCCCAGCGCCAGCAGCGGTTCGGCCTGCAGTGCTTCGAGCAGGGCCTTGTGCCCTGGCTCCGCGCCCTGGTGGGCAAACAACAGCCATGCCCGGCACTGCGGGTTGAGGCGCACCGCCACCAGTGCGGCGACACTGCAGATGAAGCCGTCCACCAGCACCGCAATACCTTCTTGCGCGCAGGCGATGTAGGCGCCGGCCAAGGCGGCGATCTCGAAACCACCAACGCATGCCAGCGCCTGCAGCGGGTCGTCCGCGCGCAGACCATGCAGGATCAGCGCTCGCTCGATGACTTCGGCCTTGTGCCGCACACCGGCGGTGTCCAGGCCAGTGCCCGGGCCGCTCAGCTCACGGGCCGGGCAACCCAGCAGGTTGCTGGCCAGGGCGGCGGCAGCTGTGGTGTTGCCGATGCCCATTTCGCCGCCGATGAACAACTGCGCACCCTGTTCGGCCGCCCGCAGGGCGCTGTCACGGCCCGCCTCAAGCGCGGCCTGCAACTGGCGCTCGGTCATCGCGGGGTGGCGGGCGAAGTTGGCGGTGCCGGCGCCCAGGCGCAAATGCCTCACGCCGGGCAGCTCCAGCGCAGGGTCGATGGTACCGAGGTCGACCACTTCCAGGCTGGCGTGCAGCTGGCGAGCCAGCACGCTGATCGCCGCACCACCGCCGACGAAGTTGCGCAGCATCTGCCCGGTCACCGCTTGCGGGTAGGCTGAAATGCCTTCCTCGACCACGCCGTGGTCACCGGCGAAAATGGTGATGGTGAGCTGGTCCAGTGCGGGCCGCTCACGGCCTTGCAGGCCCGCCAGGTGCACAGCAAGGCCTTCCAGCTGGCCGAGCGAACCGGCAGGTTTGGTCAGATGCTGCTGACGGGCGCGGGCCTGGTCCATGGCGGCGTTGTCGAGGGGTTGGCAGGCGTCACGCCACCAGGCTTGAGTCATAGTGCAGGTCCTTTGAGCATAAGGGGCAGGCCAGCCACGGTCAGTACCACGCGCTGACAGCGTTCGGCAACGGCCTGGTGCAACCAGCCGGCCTGGTCGACATAGCGCCGGGTCAGTTCGCCCATGGGCACCACACCCAGGCCGGTTTCGTTGCTGACCAGAATGAGGGTACCCGGCAACTGCTCAAGGCAGTCGAGCAGCGCATCACGCTCCTCGGCCAGGCGCTGGTCGTCGTCGAGCATCAGCAGGTTGGTCAGCCACAGGGTCAGGCAATCCACCAGCAGGCAACGCCCTGCGGCTGCTTCGCGGCGCAGCACGGCAGCCAGCGCCAGGGGCTCTTCAATCAGCCCCCAGTCGGCAGGCCGGCGCTGGCGATGCAGGCGCACGCGTTCGTTCATTTCGCCGTCCAGCGGCTCGCTGGTGGCGATGTAGGTCACCGGCAGGCCGCTGTCGCTGGCCAACTGTTCGGCCAGGCGGCTCTTGCCGGAGCGCGCACCACCAAGGATCAGGTTGCGCATTTCAGGCGACTCCACACAGTGTGCGCAGGTGCGCGGTGTCCAGGTGCTTTTCCACCAGGTCCGCCAGGCGCTCGATGTCACGTTCGCGCAGGGCCTGATAGTCGATGGTCTGTGCGTCCGCCAGCCCGGCCCAGCGCAACAGCGCGGCGCACGACTCGCTGCCTTCGAACAGGCCATGCAGGTACGTGGCGAGGACCTGCCCGTCGGCACTGATGGCACCGTCGCAGCGCCCGTCATCAAGCTGCACGGCAGGCTGTTCCAAGGCCGCGCCTTGGGTGACGCCGGCATGGATCTCGTAGCCGGACACCGGCGCCTGTTCCAGGGTCAGGGTACCGGTGACGTTGCGCAGTTGCTTGTCGGCCTCCAGCACCGTGGCGTATTCGAGCAGCCCCAGCCCTGGGCTGGAGCCCGCCGGCCCTTCCAGACCCAGCGGGTCGTGCACCTGCGCCCCGAGCATCTGCAAACCGCCGCAGATACCAATCAGCTTGCCGCCGTAGCGCAAGTGGCGGGCAATGGCGGTATCCCAGCCGCGCTCGCGCAACTGCGCCAAGTCGCCACGCACGCTTTTCGAGCCGGGCAGGATGATCAGGTCGGCAGGCGGTATCGGTTGGCCCGGCCCGATGAATTGCAGGTCCACTTGTGGGTGCAGGCGCAGCGGGTCGAAGTCGGTGTGGTTGCTGATGCGCGGCAGCACCGGCACGATCACCTTCAATACACGCTCATGCTTGGCTGCCTGGCGTACATCTATGCCGTCCTCGGCCTCCAGGTGCAGGTCGGTGACATAAGGCAACACACCCAGCACCGGCTTGCCGGTGCGCGCTTCCAGCCAATCCAGGCCTGGCTGAAGCAGAGCGATATCACCGCGAAAGCGGTTGATGACAAAGCCCTTGACCCGTGCCTGCTCACTCGGCGACAGCAATTCGAGGGTGCCGACAAGGTGCGCGAAGACCCCGCCGCGATTGATGTCAGCCACCAGAATCACCGGGCAGTCCACCGCTTCGGCAAAGCCCATGTTGGCGATGTCGCCGGCACGCAGGTTGATCTCCGCAGGCGAGCCTGCGCCTTCGACCATGACCACCGGGTACGCAGCGCTCAGGCGCTGGTGCGAGGCCAGCACGGCCTGCATGGCGATGGCCTTGTAGTCGTGATAGGCCACTGCATTCATGCTGGTGACCGCGCGCCCGTGGATGATCACCTGGGCGCCGGTGTCGCTGTTGGGCTTGAGCAGCACCGGGTTCATGTCGGTGTGCGGCACCAATCGGCAAGCCTGGGCCTGTACGGCCTGGGCCCGGCCAATTTCGCCACCATCGGCGGTAACCGCGCTGTTGAGCGCCATGTTCTGCGGTTTGAATGGCACCACGCCGACGCCCTGACGCAGGAGCCAGCGGCACAGCGCGGTCACCAGCGTGCTCTTGCCGGCATCGGAGGTGGTGCCTTGCACCATGAGCGTGGTCATGCCGTTTCCTTTTGATAGTCGGTCAGGGCCTGGGCCAGGCGTTGTTCGTCCGCAGTGCAGGCAGGCAAGCCCAGGCGCACGGCGGCTGGCAGCGCGAACAGGCGAACCAGGATGCCGCGCCGGGCGAGAAAGTCATGCAGGTGCGCGGCACGTTCGCTGCGCACGTACTGGAACAGGTCGCAGCCACCGCTCGGGGCCAGGCCGGTGCTGCGCAACAAGGCAGCGAGCCGCTGGCTGCTGGCGGCGCAGCGGTCGATCTGCAACAGGTGGGCGGTGTGGTCGGCAAAACAGGCCTGAGCCAGCACCCGCGTCGGGCCACTGATAGTCCAAGGGCCAAGCAGCTCTGCCAGGCGCTGCAGCAGGCTTGCTTGAGCCGCAACGAAGCCCAACCGGACACCGGCCAGGCCAAAGAACTTGCCAAACGAACGCAGCACGATCAGCCCTGGCCGCTCGGCGCAGTCGACCACGCTATGAGCGGGGGTGTTGTCCATGAACGCTTCGTCGACCACTAGCCAGCCTCCGCGGGCTGCCAGGCGGCCATGCCAGTTGAGCAGGCGCTCGCGGCTGACCTGGCGGCCGGTCGGGTTGTTGGGGTTGACCAGCACCAGCACATCGAGGCTGTCGAGCGCGCCCTCGACCTCAGCTTCATCCAGCTCCAGCAACTGATGCCCTGCCCGCTGCCAGGCGTGCGGATGCTCGGCGTAGCAAGGGGTCAGCACGCCGACCCGGCCAGCCGGGCGCAACAACGGCAAGGCCTGGATCGCGGCCTGCGAGCCGGCTACCGGCAGTAGCTGGCGAGTGCCGTAATACTGCCGCGCGGCCTCTTCCAGGCCGTCTTCGGTCTCTGGCAGGCGCGCCCAGGCGTCGAGGGGAATCGGCGGGATCGGGTAAGACCAAGGGGCGATGCCGCTGGACAGGTCGAGCCAGTGTTCGCGCGCGATGCCGTATTGATGCACCGCACGTAGCAGACGACCACCGTGTTCAAGCATTCCAGTAAGCCCCCAGGCAAATCACCAGTACCCACAGCCACACACCTCGCTGCACCAGGCTCCAGCCGCGCTCGATGGCGTCGGCATCGGCCATCGGCCCTTCGCCCAGGCGTGGCCGCTCGTGCAGCTCACCGTGGTAAACCGCCGGGCCGCCGAGTTCGACCGCCAGCGCGCCGGCACCGGCCGCCATCACCGGGCCTGCGTTGGGGCTGTCCCACAGTGGCCCCTGGTTGCGCCAGCAGGCCAGGGCCAGGCGGGTCTTGCCGAGCAGCGCGTAGGTCAGCGCCACCAGCCTTGCGGGAATATAGTTGAGCACATCGTCGATACGCGCCGCGCACCAGCCAAACCGCTCGAAACGCTCGTTGCGATAGCCCCACATGGCATCCAGGGTATTGCTCAGCCGGTACAACACCACACCGGGCGCGCCAGCCAGCACAAACCAGAAGAGCGCGGCGAACACAGCATCGCTGCCGTTCTCCAGCACCGACTCGGTGGCTGCCCGGGCCACGGCGGGCTCGTCCAGCTCGCGGGTTTCGCGGCTGACCAGGTAGCCGACCCGCCGCCGTGCCTCTTCCAGGTCGCCTTGGCGCAACGCGTTGGCCACCGGCAACACATGCTCGCCAAGGCTGCGCAGCCCCAGGGCGCAATACAGCGCCAGCACGTCCACCAGCCAGCCGATGTACGGCAGCCAGGACAGGATCAATGCGACCAGGGTCAGCGGCACCACGGCAATGAACCACGCGCTCACCCCGTGGCTGCGCCAACCGCGCCCGCCAGCGTTCAGGCGGCGCTCCAGGTTGGCGGCCATGTTGCCGAACGCCACCAGTGGATGACGCCGTTGCGGCTCGCCCAGCAAGGCATCCAGGGCCACCCCGGCCACGGTCAGCAAGGCAACGCTCATGGCCGCTCTCCCCATTGGTTGTGATACAGCATGTCACTCAAGGGGCGTTGTTCGGCCCAGTTTTCCTGCACCAGCATTGGCGCCGGATAGAATTCGGTCACAGGCCCCAGGCACAGCACGGCCACCGGCTTGGCGCCGGCAGGCATGCCCAGCAGCTCGGCCAGGGCCAGCGGGTCGAACAACGACACCCAGCCCATCCCCAGGCCTTCGGCTCGCGCCGCCAGCCACAGGTTCTGGATGGCACAGGCCAGCGAGGCGAGGTCCATTTCCGGCAAGGTGCGACGGCCGAAGATGTGCGGCTCGCGCTGGTCCATCAAGGCGGCCACCAGCAGCTCGGCACAATCGTTGATGCCTTCGACCTTGAGGGCCATGAACGCATCGGCTCGTTCACCCAGGGCATCGGCGGTGCGTACCCGCTCCTCCTCGACCAGCGCCTGGATGCGCTCGCGCAGGCCACGCTGGGTGATACGGATGAACCGCCAGGGCTGCATCAGCCCGACGCTGGGTGCCTGATGCGCCGCGGCCAACAGGCGGCCAAGCAGCGCCGGGGCCACCTCGCCACCGGCGAAATGACGCATGTCGCGGCGCTCGCCGATGGCCCGGTACACGGCGGCGCGCTCGGCGTCGCTGAAAGCGTGTTGGCTCATGGTCGCAGCAGCGCCGCCGCCGCGTCAGGGTTGGAGGGGAAGTAGAAGTGCACGTAGGATGCCGTCAGGCGTCCCAGGCGATACACCGCCTCGTTGCCACGCCCGCCGTTGGGGCTCAGGCCACGCGCGATCGGCGTCAGCTCGGTGCTGGTCAGGGAGTGGTGGTAGGTATGCCCGCGCAGGGTACCTTCCGGCAGCTCCACGGCCTGCAAGGCCAGGGCTGCAAGGCGTTTCTGCATGGTCGCCTCGCCCGCCAGCAAGCCGAGCAGTTCGGCACGCTCCCCCGCCACATCGGTCAGTGCGTCGAGCAGGTAGAGCATGCCGCCGCATTCCGCCAACAAGGGCTTGCCCTGCCCGTGATGGTCACGGATCGCCACGCACATGGCGGTGTTGGCCGCCAACGCGTGGTGGTGCAGTTCGGGATAGCCGCCCGGCAGGTACAGGCTGTCCACGGTTGGCAGTTCACGGTCATGCAGTGGCGAGAAAAACACCAGTTGCGCGCCCAGGTTGCGCAGCAGGTCGAGGTTGGCACCGTAGGTGAAGGCAAACGCCTCGTCCCGGGCCACGCCGATGCGCACACCGGCCAATGACGCGGCGGCCGGCTGTAGCTCGGGCTCGGCAAACGCCACCGGTGGCGGTAAAGCAGCATCGCAACTGGCACCCAGCGCTTCGGCCGCAGCATCCAGGCGGGCATCCAGGTCGTTCAGTTCGCTGGCTTGGACCAACCCCAGGTGGCGGCTGGGCAGTTCGATACCCCGCTCACGCGACAAGCCGCCATACCAGCGCAACCCCTCGGTCAGGCTGCCTTCAAGCAGTTGCGCATGGCGCAGACTACCGACCCGGTTGGCCAGCACACCGGCGAACGGCAGGTCGGCCTGGTAACGAGCCAGCCCCAAGGCCAGGGCACCGAAGGTCTGGGCCATGGCCGTGCCGTCGATTACCGCCAGCACCGGCACGCCGAAGTGGCGCGCCAGGTCGGCGCTCGACGGAGTACCGTCGAACAGCCCCATGACCCCTTCGATCAGGATCAGGTCGGCCTCCCCGGCTGCGTCCCACAGCAGGCGGCGGCTTTCCTGGGCGCCGATCATCCACAGGTCGAGCTGGTAGACCGGCGCGCCGCTGGCACGTTCGAGGATCATCGGGTCGAGAAAGTCGGGCCCGCATTTGAACACCCGGACCTTGCGCCCAAGGTTACGGTGCAGGCGGGCCAAGGCGGCGGTGACGGTGGTCTTGCCCTGGCCGGAAGCCGGCGCTGCAATCAATACCGCCGGGCAGTGTCGCATTTGAGTCACAGTTCGACGCCTTTCTGCGCACGGATACCCGCCTGGAAGGCGTGCTTGAGCATGCCCATCTCGGTGACGGTATCGGCCAGCTCGATCATTTCAGGCTTGGCCGCGCGGCCGGTGACGATCACGTGCTGCATCGGCGGGCGGGCCTGGATGTCGGACAGCACCTGGTCGAGGTCGAGGTAACCATGCTTGAGGGCGATATTGAGTTCATCGAGCACCACGAACTGCACGGTCGGGTCCTGCAGCAGCTGGCGCGACACCGCCCAGGCGGCTTCAGCGGCGGCAATGTCACGCTGGCGGTCCTGGGTCTCCCAGGTAAAGCCTTCGCCCATCACGTGATAACGCACCTGTTCGGGGAAACGCCGGAAGAACAGCTCTTCGCCAGTGCTGTTGCGGCCTTTGATGAACTGCACCACGCCGCACTGCATACCATGGCCCAGGGCACGGGCGAGCATGCCGAAGGCCGAGCTGCTCTTGCCCTTGCCATTGCCGGTCAGCACCAGCAGCAGGCCGCATTCGTTGGGGGAATTGGCGATACGCTCGTCGATGATTGCCTTTTTGCGCTGCATGCGCGCCAGGTGGCGTTCGTCGCGTTCGGTGGGTTCGCTCATCAGGGGTCTCCGCAGGCTGACGCCACGCGAGAGGCGGCGACAGGTCGATAGGCAGGCAGACACAGAGCGCGCAGGAGCAGTGGCCGTAGGCCACGGTGCACCGCGCATCACCCTCCGTGATGCCGTTGGCTGTATCAGGCCGGTCTCCGGGCTTGCGAGCGGGCCTTGGCCCGGGCCTGCGCGCCTTCCCGGATGCTGGCATCCAGTGGCTGTGCGCGACCTTTGACTCACCTACCGTTGCGGGGGCAGCGCCGGAATCGCGCCTTTGCTGGCGCCCACCGGCTTCCCAGTTTCACCCTGCTCAGTCGAGGCTGGCAGGGCACCTGAAACACGCCGCGAAGGTTAGAGGGTTGGGCCGGGAGCGTCAATCGCACGGGGGGGATTTGGGTGGGCGGTTTGGCTTGAGTGGTTGCTGAGGCATAAATCGAGCGCCGCCCACGCGGCGCTCGACCTTACAGGCGCTGAAAAACCATCGCCACG
>NZ_JANIAG010000037.1:0-37904 GCF_028682155.1 Pseudomonas sp. 39004 | reverse complement strand
ATAATTACCGCAGGCGATGTATTTGCAGTTCCATTATCAAGACAAGAACCACTTTACGGTTATATTCGAGCATATCAAGACCCCGACATAGCAATTCTCCCTATAATCTCTAGAGAGATATTATCAGACACTGCAAATTTTGCCGATCTAACCTCCTGCCAGGATGTCCTGACCATACGAAAGCCCATGGAGAGCGGCGAGTGGCCGAAGGTCGTAAGCATTCCATTTCCAGACGAAGAGTCATCATGGCCACCCCCTAGGAAACAGGTATCGGAAATCAGACCCGACATTCGTCTAGTGGTATCAAAGGGACAGTTCATTCCGGCTAATATTTTTGGAGCATTCGACGAACTTCCGCCTCTCGTAAAGCTTAAATGTTCGGCGCCCTGGGGGCGGCGCGCCATGCCACGCGCATGACGTTTTTGTCTCAGAGCGCCATGGACCGCGGCCTGGCCGAGGAGCTGAACCTGCGCAGCCTGATTGGTGTGGCCCATGGCTGCAGGCGCGTGCGCAAGGCCGACATGGTCCACAACACCTTGCAGCCGGTCATCGAGGTCGATGCGCAAACCTACCAGGTGCGTGCCGATGGCGAGCTGCTGGTCTGCGAACCGGCCCGCGAACTGCCGCTGGCCCAGCGTTACTTTCTGTTCTGAAGGAGCACAGATGATAGTCCTGAATCGTCGGATTACCGCGCTTGGCGCGCTTCCCGAAACCGTCACCGGCACCGTCACCCTGGATGTGGACAGCCGCATCAAGAGCCGTTTGCGGGTGACCCTGGACGATGGCCGTGACGCCGGGCTTATGCTCGCGCGCGGCCACTTGCTGCGCGGCGGTGAACTGTTGGCCGATGCCGACGGCGGCCAGGTCATCCGGGTGCTGGCCGCGCCCGAGACGGTCTCGACGGTGCGTTGCGCCGACCCGCACTTGCTTGCGCGCGCGGCCTACCACCTGGGCAATCGCCATGTACCCCTGCAGATCGAGCCCGGCCTGTTGCGCTACCAGCACGACTATGTGCTCGACGACATGCTGCGTGGCCTGGGCCTGACGGTGGTCACCGAGCAGGCACCGTTTGAACCCGAGGCCGGCGCCTACCAGAGCGCACCGCATAGCCACAGCCATGGCCACGACCACCCGTTCGTGCGCCTGCCTGCCCATTCCTGAACTGCCCTGGAGCAACCGATGAAAAAGACTTTCGCCCTGTTTCTGCTGATGCTGGCCCTGCCGGCCTTCGCCCACCCGGGCCACGACAACAACCCCTTGCAGGATGGTCTGTTGCACCCGCTGACCGGCCTCGATCATCTGCTGATGCTGCTGGGCACCGGCGTGCTCGCCGCGCTGACCCGACGCAACCTGGCGTTGCCCTTGGCAACCCTGGCCGCCATGTTCGCGGGCGCGGTGTGCGGCCATCTGTTTGGCGATGTGCTGGGCATGGAGGCAATGATCAGCGTGTCGTTGCTGGTGGCTGCAGGCGCCCTGTTGCTGCCCAGCCGCCAGCTGTTGCTGGCGCTGGCCATGCCGGTGTTCGCCTTGTTCCACGGTTGGGCGCATGGTGTAGAGGCCACGCCCAGCGCGTTCTGGCAGTTCAGTGCAGGCTTTGTGGCGGTCAGTGGCCTGCTGCTGGCGGCCGGGTTCGCGGTCGGTTGCCTGTTGCGCCGCCACAGCGGCCTGCAAAAAGCCTTTGGTGGTGGCCTGCTGGCCGGCGCCGCACTGGTACTGGCCGGTTGATGGACAGCGACCTGGCGCTGCTGCGCCTGCTGCAACTGGCCAGCCCAGGTTTGCCGGTGGGTGGGTTCACCTACTCGCAAGGCCTTGAGTGGGCGGTCGAAGCGGGCTGGGTACGAGATATCGGCAGCTTCAGCGCCTGGCAACGCGAGCAACTGCACGACACCCTGGGCTGCATCGACTGGCCCGTGCTGGCGCGCCTGTATCAGGCCTGTCTGGGCGCAGATGCCGATGCATTCAGCCACTGGAGCCGCTTTCTGCTGGCCAACCGCGAAACCGCCGAGCTGCGCCTGGAAGAACAGCAACGCGGTTCGGCGCTGGCGCGCCTGCTCGATGGCTGGCAACTGGGGCAGGCTCCGGCCTGGCGGGCCAGCCTTGAACTCACACAACTGGGCGGCATGGCCTGGCTTGGCGCGCACTGGTCGATCCCGCTGCGCCAGTTGGCGTTGGGCCTTGGTTTTGCCTGGCTGGAGGGCGCGGTCATGGCCGGGGTCAAGCTGGTGCCGTTCGGCCAGCAGGCGGCGCAAACCTTGCTCCGCGACCTTGGCCAAGCGCTGCCTGCTGTGCTCGACCATGCCCTGGCCCTGAGCGATGACCAGCTCGGTGGCGGCCTGCCGTTGTTGGCAATCGCTTCATCGCGTCATGAAACTCAATACACCCGTTTGTTCCGCTCCTGAGGACTGCCTTCATGCAAAGCTATCAACAACCCCTGCGCGTCGGTGTCGGCGGCCCGGTCGGCTCTGGCAAGACCGCGCTGCTCGAAGCCCTGTGCAAGGCCATGCGCGATCATTACCAGATCGCCGTAGTGACCAACGATATCTACACCAAGGAAGACCAGCGCATCCTCACCGAAGCCGGCGCCCTTGAGCCCGAGCGCATTGTTGGCGTGGAAACCGGCGGTTGCCCGCACACGGCGATACGCGAAGATGCCTCGATGAACCTGGCGGCGGTGGAAGCCCTGGCGCGCAAGTTCGGTAACCTTGAAGTGATCTTCGTGGAGAGCGGTGGCGACAACCTAAGTGCCACGTTCAGCCCGGAGCTGGCTGACCTGACCATCTACGTGATCGATGTTGCCGAGGGTGAAAAGATTCCGCGCAAGGGCGGGCCTGGCATAACCAAGTCCGACTTTCTGGTGATCAACAAGACTGACCTCGCGCCGTATGTCGGCGCTTCGCTGGAAGTGATGGAGCGCGATACCCAGCGCATGCGCCCGCAGCGGCCCTGGACCTTCAGTAACCTCAAGAAGGGTGAGGGCTTGCAGGCGGTGATCGATTTCATCATCGAACGCGGCATGCTTGGCGTGCGGGGCTGAAAATACAGGGGGCCGCTTTGCGGCCCCAACATTCAATCGTGACAGCAATGCGCCGTGCCAGGCTGCCCTTCATAGCGATCATGGTGCCGCACCCAGTCCATGGTCCCGGCTTCATTGCGCCCCAATGGCGCGATGTCGAGAAAGTTGTAGGTATTGACCAGAATGTCCAACCCACGGGCATAGGTCGAGTAGGTGTGGTAAACGCTGCCGTCATCGTCCCGATAAAACGCGCTCAGCCCTGGCAGCTCGCTTTCACTGCCGGCGTAGGGCTCATAGTTGTACTGCCGAGGGCCTTCGCTGCCAACGCTGACCCCAAAGTCTGCGTTGAAGCCGCTGCCCGCCGACGAGTACCAGGGAAACTGCCAGCCCATGCGTTGGCGAAACGCCTGGAATTCAGCGTAGGGCGCCCGCGACACGGCCACCAGTGACACGTCGTGATGCGCCAGGTGCAGGTTGGCGCCGTCAAAATGGTCGGCCAGGAACGAGCAGCCTGGGCAGCCTTCATCCCAACCCTCGACAAACATGAAGTGATAGAGCAGCAACTGGCTGCGGCCGGCGAACAGCTGAGCCAGGCTCAGCTCGCCCGCGGGGCCCTGGAAGCGATAGGGTTGTTCGACCTTGACCCAGGGCAGGGCGCGACGGGCTGCGGCCAACGCGTCGCGTTGATGGGTGAAGGCTTTTTCGTGCAGCCACAGTTGCCGCCGTGCGGCCAGCCACTGGCTGCGGGATACCACCTCATGCCTGTTTTCATGCGTGCTCATGGCGCTGACTCCGCGAAAGGGTTTCAGCACTAGTCGAGCAGCGCTCGGCCGGATCGACAGGCAGCGATGGCCGAGCGATGAACGGTGGGCTTGCCGTCAGCCCGAATGCGCGATATGCCCTTCGGCCAGTTCGTCCTGCACGTTGTCTTCCCCGGGCAATGCGGTAATCACGCTGAAGTCACTGACCTCGACCGCACCGCCGCCATAGCCCAGCAAATGGAAGGAAAACGCCTTGCGCTCGGTCGGGTTGTCGAAGCCGAACTCCATTTCCAGCGGCTGGTCCGCCGTCACCCGAATCTCTTCGGGCAGCCCCAATGGCACGTCCTGTTCCAGTTGCTTGGCCTTGAGCTTGATGTAAGCCACACGTCGCGGGTCCAGTGAACGCACCTTGACCCGTACACGGGTATGCGAGCCCTCGGGCATCTCCAGGTACTGGGCACCGATCAGGTTGTCGGCCCAGTCATCGTGAATGCGTTTGCGCAGCTGGATTGGCGAAGGGCCGCCGAACTGGTAGCGCAGGTTGAGCGGCGTTTGCAGCAGCGACTGGTCGAGTACCCCGGCCAGGCTGACGATCTGCTGGCCGAGCATGTTGTCACCAGGGCCGAGGTAGCGCGCCTGGTCGGCGATGAAGCCTTCACTGGCATAGCGCCGGCAACGCTGCTGGAAGTCGCACTCGGTGAACACCCCCTGGCCGTTGTGGTAGCGCAGCATGCCGTTGGTGTAGGAGATCATTTCGCGGCCCGTGTCGTAGTCGCGGTACAGCGAGCGCCCGCCCAGCGCGACCGGGATCGGCAAGGCGAAGTAGTCGAGCAGAGAGGTGGTCAGGTCGATATGGCCATAGGTGCCACGCTTGATGTGCGGCAGTTGCGCTTGCTCCGGTGCCAGGGTGAGGTTGAAGCCCCAGGACGACGCCAGGCGCACACCATCGATGCCGTGGGACTCGTCGGAGGTCACCACCACCAAGGTGTCCTTGAGCACACCCTGGCGTTCGAGGTTGTCGAGAAACGCGCCGATCGCGTCGTCCAGGTAGGCGACCGCAGCCTGCTTGGGCGTGTCGTAGCGCTCAAGGTAGTCGGCCGGTGCCGAATAGGGCTGGTGGGTGCCGACGGTGAGCAAGGTCAGCATCCAGGGTTTGTCCTGTTTTCGAAGCTGGCCGACGTAGTCCAGGGCGCCTTCGAAGAAGGCACGGTCGTCCTTGCCCCACGGGAAGTCCAGATAGTTCTTGTTGCGGAACCATTCCAGGCCATGCACCGAGTCAAAGCCGATGTGCGGCATGATGCGGTCCTTGGCCATGAAGCGCAGGCCGGCACCTTGCAGGTAGTGGGTGGTGAACCCGGCCTGGCGCAATTGCGCCGGCAGGCAGGCCTGGTTGCGTTCGTTCTGGGTCAGCAGTTCGACACCCTTGGGGGTGCCGTTGGCCAGTTTGTCGTAGTCACCACAAAGCATCGCGTACAGGCCACGGATGGTCTGGTGGGTATGCAACACGTAGTCCGGGGTGTTCATGCCGCGCTCGGCCCAGCGGCTGAGCTTTGGCATCAGGTCTTCGTCGAAACGGCTGTGCAGTGCCTGGCGGTTGGGGCGAATGTAGGCCCCGGGGATGCCTTCGACGGTGATCACCAGCAGGTTGCGGGCGCTGCCCGCCGCCTTGAGCAGCTTCTGGCCATGCAGGTCGGACTGGGTCAGGCCGCTGCTGGCCAACGGCGTGATCACCTGTTCGTGGCCCATCCAGCCCTGCACCTGGCGTTGCAGGTTACCGACGCCAGCAGACAGCAGCTGATGGGAGAGGTTGTACTGCCGCCATTGGTCGGCGTCGGAGGGCAGCAGGTGCTGGCTGCCCCAGTGCGCACCAAACAGCAGCAGCGGGGCTGCCCAGGCCTTGCGCGGCAGGGCAGGGGCAGGTTGGCTGCGGCTGCCCCAGACACTGAGCAGCCAGGCCAGCAGGCCGACCGCCAGCACCCCCGGCAACCAGCCGTGGGCGAGGCCGCCACCGGTGGAATTCTCCATGAATTGTGGGTCGGCGAGGTAACCGAGGTCGGCGCTGGTGGGCAACCTGCCCACCGCGCTCACCAACTCGGCCGAAGCCACCCAGAGTGCGGCCCAGGCCAGCAACACCGGTAAGGCCAGCCACCACGGCCGGCGATGCAGCAGCAAGACCAGCAGGCTGCCGAGGGCGAGGTCGGACAGATAGCCGAGCGGGTTGGACCAACCCAGCATGGCGCGCGTACCCAGTGGGATCACCAGCACCAGGCCCGCCAAAGCGACGAGCCGGGTGCGTGGGTGGTCGAACAGGTTCTTCACAGAAAACTTCCCTTTAGCCATTAAATCGTCATACATCTGTGCTGAATGATAACAGGCTGGGCCAGGGAAGGCGGGCCACTACAAGGCTGGTAACCAAAAGCGGGCGAGCTTGCGCAGGCCCGGCTGGTGGGTACAGGTCAGAAGTAGTAAGGGAATTTGAGGCTGAAGGAGAAGTCTGGGGCATCGTCGGTCAGGCCAATGGAAAGGTTGGGGACGATGGTCAGGTTGTCACTGGCCGCAAAGGTCATGCCGATGTTGAAGTTGGCCGCGTTGTAGTCACTGTTGCTGATCGACTGCCAGTCGCCGCCATCAGGCTTGATCTTGCTCTTGCGGGCAAACTGGTCAGAGAAGGAGAACGACATGCTCATCTTCTCGTTCAAGGCAAAGGCGATACCAGCGCCGATCTGCCAGGAGTCACCGAGCTTCACGTCCCCCGGCACCTTGCTGTTGACCTGGGGGCTGATGTCGCTGAACGAGTCCTCCATGTTGTAGGTGTAGGACAAGCTGCCGAAAAGCACGGCGGGGTCGAAGGTCTTGACCAGCGAGATGCCCGGCGTGATCGCCCAGACGCCGTTGCCCGTGGGCAGGCTTTCCGGTACCGACAAGTTGTCGTTGCCTGGCACCTCGCGCAGCTTGATGCCGTAGGGGTCCTTGCCGGTTGGCGCCTTGATTCGCAGTGTCGCCACCGCGTCGGGCCAGTTTTCTGATTCGTCCATGAACTTGTAGGCAACGCCCACGTTGATGTCGCCGATTTCCGGGTCGCGGGTCACAGTTTCGTCGCTGGTAACCGGCGCCGCGCCGCCTGCACCGCCTGACGAGTAGGTCGATTCGCGGTAGACCACTGGGACGTTGATGTCGAACTGCCAGCGCTGCGCCAGGTTATAGCGGGCGGTCATGTCCAGGGTCCAGTTGTCGGCCTTGATACGGTCGAGGTTGATGTTGCCGAGGAAAATCGAATCCAGTGCCAGAAAACCATTGAGCACCAGTGCGCGGGTGTCGTAATGGGTGTAGGTAACGCCGGTTTCGAAGCTGAACTTGCCGCCACCAAAGAAGCCGCTGGCCTCGTCGTACAGGTTGGACACACTCTGTGCGGGCTCGGCGTCTTCCTTGAGTGATTGGCCATAGGAGCTGCCGGTGGTGCCCGGCGCCCCTGCAGCGACGGTCTGGCCACCTTTGACCGTTTCGGCCGGGGAGCGGGTCAGGCGTTTGGGGGGCGGCGCCGCAGGCGCTTCCTCGACCTGGCGAACGCGCTGTTCAAGCACCATCAACGCTTGCTGCTGTGCTTCGTAGCGCTGTTTCAACGCCATCAGTTCTTGTTTCAGCGCTTCGACCTGTGGGTCTGCTGCTGCATAAAGGGAGGTGGCCGGGGCCAAGGTAGCCAAACAGACAAAAGCTCTGAACGTTAACGATCGGTGCATGGATTTGCCGTCCCTTCCGACTACTTTTGATGAGACTGAGCGTAGATCAGTATCCGAGAGTGCGAAGACCTTTGAGCTGGTCGAGGCTACCGTTCAGTGAAGCGGCGGTGGGTACGTTCTCGCGCATGACGACATTGAGCGACGTGAGGTTGCTGACCTGGTTGCCGTTGCCGAGCAACGTCGAGTTCTGCATCAGGCCACCTTGGGCCAGGCGCTGCACACTAGTGCCCTGGTTGTTGGCGGCATTGATGTTGAGTTGCACACCCACGCCGGTCGAGGAAACGCTCAATGCCCCCGCACCGTTTTCGCCGACCAAGGTCGAGCCGGCGGCCAGGGCGTGGCCCTGCGGCTGCGCCACGGGCGCCTGGTTGGCCTTGGTGACGTTGATGTCGACGTTGTTGTAGGCGGTGTTGTTGTCGCCCGCTGCGCGCACGACCTGGGTCACGCCTTCGGTGGTGTTGAGCCCGCCACCGCCGGTGACGGTGCCGGTGCCGGCGGCGCTGCTGGCGCTGCTGGCGCTTTGCGAGTGCGCCGCGCCGGTGCCTTTTTCGTCAATCATCGACACGTAGAACTGCGGCTTGATGGTGTTTTGCTGCACTTGCAGGGTGGACGATGCGCCGATCACGTCGCCCTTGGCATTTTGCCAAGTGCTGGTCATGACAATGCCAAAGCTGACGATCCGCCCCGGCATCACATAACGACCGCGCAGGTTGGCCAGTTCCTGGTCCTTCAGCTCGATGGGCTTGAACGTCTCGGCATGGGTCGGCAGGCTGGCGGCGAGGCATGCCACGACTAGCCAGAGTGGAGTCTTCATTGATTGCTCCCGGAGCGTCATGCTCCCTTATCGTTAGAAGAGTCGTTAGAAGAAGTCGCTTTTGATGAAGCCGAAGTCCATCAGCTCTGCGTCCTGCACCGGGGCGAAGTTGTTGACGCGGCCCTTGGCGGTCAGTGGCAGAGGCGGGTCGAGCAAGACATTGTTCTTGTCATAGCCCTGGCCGATCACGGCGAAGATGATGCCGTTCCAGCCTTTGACGAAGTCGTCGACCTTGAAGCGCTTGTGTCCCAGTACCGGGTCGCCGATGTACACCCAGCCCTTGTCGACCTTTTGCATGACCACGAAGTGCTTGTAGCCTCGGATGTCCATCAGGACCACGACCGGGATACGTATGCTGGTCAGGGTTTCGGGTGCCACCCGGTAACCGCGGGCGCGCATGCCCAGGCTTTCCACGTAGCGTTTCATGTCCAGCATCGAGAAGCCCTGGGTACGCACCAGGTCCTGGTCCGCGTGCGCCAGCATGCCTTCGATGATGTGTTGTTCGTCCACGTCCAGCCAGTAGGCCTGGCGCAAGATGGTCGCCAGCGCGGCGGCGCCACAGCTGAAGTCGGTTTTCTGTTGCACCAGGTCGGCGAACTTGCGCTCGCGAATGCTCTGGATCGGCTTGAATACCACCGCGCCGCCCGGCAGCACGGACAGTGGCATTTGTGCAGCTTCGCTCACGCTGGCCAGGCACAGCAGCAACGCCAGGGCAATAATGCGCATGATCGGATGCCTTCTTGTTCTGTTGAAGAAAGGCCCCCCGAGGGGGGCCTTGCGTGCACAGCCGTCAGAACGAGGTGTTGGAGATGGCCAGCGAGTTGCTTTGCTGGTTGCCCACACCTGCGGCCACGTTGACGCCGAGGTTGCCGCTGCCACCATTCACCGAACCGCTCAGGGTTGCAGTGTTGGTCACAGGGTTAGCCCAGCCAGTTGGGGTCAGCACCTGGAACGAGACGGTATTGCTCAGGTCGTACGAGCTGCTTTCGCTGTAGGCCTTGGCCACGTCGTTCGAGGTTTCCTTGGTTTTTTCGCCGGATTTTTCATACGCAGACTCCGAAGCGTTTGCGTAGGAAGAATCGTGGGCCTTCTCATACGAACGGTCGCGCGACTTCTCGTACGAAGAGTCGCGAGACTTGTCGTACGAAGAGCTGCTGGTTTTGTCGTAGGAAGAGTCGAACGCTTTCTCGAACGAGGAGTCGTAGGCGCTTTCATGCGACTTGTCGATCGAGGCATCGACCGACGCATTGAGCGAACCATCGAAGCTGTCGGTACGCGTACGTTCACGACGGCCATCGTCGGTGGTCACGGTGCGAGTGGCATCGGCGGCGGCAGCAAGGGTAGCGTTCAGGCTGGCACTGCTGGACGAGCTAGCACTGCCGCTGTTGGACCCGCTCGCATTCCAGCCAACGGAGCCGCTGGCATTCGAGTTGTTGGACCCGCTTGCACTGGAGCTATTGGAGCCGCTGGCGTTCGAGCTGCTCGAGCCACTGGAGTTCCAGCCACTGGAGCCGCTGGAGCTTGCGCTTTGGGCGCCCGCCACACTGAAGCTTGAGGACGAGCTTCGGTCATCGCTCGAAGTGAACGTACCGTCGCGCGAGCTCGAACCGCTGGCTGACGTGGTGAAGCTCAGCGTATCGACACGGTAGGTGCGGTCGGCGCTGTTGTTCACGGTCAGGCCAGGGCCGTTCTGGTCGGCAGAAGCGGTGGCGGTGGCATTACCCAATGGCGCATTGGTGTTGGCGATCGCCATGGTGTTTTTCTGTTGGTTGAGGTCGCCGCCCGCAATGTTGACGCCGACGTTGCCGGAGGCGCCATCACCCGATCCGCTCATCACTGCGGAGTTTTGGGTAGACCAGTTGTCGACACGGTTGTTGTCGCTGTGCTGACGGACGTCGGCAGTGGCTTCGGCGGTGCCGAACACGAAGCTGTTATCCAGACTCGAGTCGGACGCTGCGTTGGCGATGGCAGCGGCGTTGTCTTGCTGGTTGCCGTTACCGGCTGCCACGTTGACCCCGACGTTGCCGCTGGCGCCGGTGGCCGAGCTGCTCATTTCGGCTTCGTTGATGGTGCCTTGGTTAGTGACTCTGTTGTCGGTGCTGCTCTGGCTATCGAGGGCATTGGCGGTGGCGTACACAGGGATCCTCGTAGGAGGGGGAGTGTGTTGCCCGTTGTTATGGTGACCATTGTGGTGCCCGCCACGCCGGTCGTTCTGATCAGCTTGTACAGCAACAGCCATGACCGCAGCAATTGCGAAAACCAGAGGCTTGATTGCCATCGAGGGTTTCATGGTGATTCTCCGTACTTTATTTAGGTTAAGTGTTGTTCTTAACTGATTGGGTCAATCCGCGACCCGTATGCTCAGGGTGTTGGCCATTCGGTTTCCCACCCCGGCACTCTGATTCACCTGAATCACCCCACGGCTACCGGTGAATGCCTGGTCACTGGTGGTGACCTGGCGATGGCCGGATGCGGCGTCAGTTGGATCGGAGTTGTTGAGCAGCGCCACGTTCTGTTGCATGAGGACGCTGTCGTCGATGCTTTGCGGTTGAGTACTGAGGCTGATGCGCAGTGCGTTGGCTTGCTGGGTGCCGGCCCCGGCGCTCTGGTTGACCCCCAGCGCGCCGCTGCCTTGGCTGAAAGCATCGCCCTGGATGCTTGAGCTGGCATCCATGGCGCGGTCGACAGGGCTGCCGAGCCTTTGCCTTATCTGGGTGGTGGCGCTGGCCTCGTGCCCCACAGCGATGGCGCGGGCGTTGGCCTGCTGCTGCAGGTCGCCGGCCGCCTGGTTGACCGTGAGGTTGCCCTGGTATTGGCTGCCCGAGCTGTCGATGCTGGCGTTGTTGATCACAGGGGACTGAGCGAAGGCTGGCGCACTGCAGAGCGTGGCCAGAAGCAGCAGCGTAGGCCTCATCTCATTTGCCTCCGGTCAAGATTTGCAGCGGGGCCAGGCCGCGCTGGACGCTTGAATTGACCATGTTCGAGATGCCGTTGCCGGAACCTGAGCCACGTCCCCCGGCGAGGTTGGGCAGTTGTGTCTGGTTGGTAAGATTGCCGCCCAGGTTGTTGGTCTGTTGATTGACCAGGGCACTGATGCCAGCACCGCTGCTGATGCTGGCGAAGTCACCGTCGCTCAGTTCGTGGGTCTGTCTGAGGATCTGCGCGGAGGGGTTGGCATTGACGGTGGTCGGGGTGGGGTCGGGAATCATCGGCGGGATGACTGCGTTGCGCGTCTGCACATCGCGGGTAATGGTGATGATCCCGTTTTCGGCCTGGGCGGGCTGGGTCAACCCTGACCCCGCAATGCAAGCGATTAGCAGGAGGCGATGGACGCCTTTATCAAGTATCCCCACGACGGCAATTCCTTCTTTGGCGTGCTGGTCCGATTCAGCGATGCAAAGAAGAGAGCAGAAGCTGTGCCGTGTTTTGAAATTTATTCTGAATCAATGAGTTAGCTCAACACGCTGGGAGTGTTTCGCATTTTCTGTATCAGAGCTGATACAGATTATCGAGGCCGAAGAGGCTGGAGCCAGCATGGGCATGGCTTGGAGGGATTTTGCAAGGGTGTTTCACGGACTTGACACTGCCCCCGAAACGGGGGAAACCCCCGCATTTGCGGGGACTATCACCCACCTGAGTGTGTCAGGGGCTTAACACTCGGTCGGGCAGGCTGGCGTATCGCTATCAAGCAGCGTAGCCACCGTTTGCAGCGCCTGCAACTGGCGTTGCGGCCAATTGCCATCAATCACCTGAAAGGTCTGCCGTTGGCGCTGCAACCAGTGCAGGCTGTCGTCGAAAAAGCGCTGGCGATCGGCCAAATCAGGGTGACAGCGCTGGCCATCGGCAACCCAGTCCACGCCTTGCGGGCTCAGTAACAGGTGCAGGTCGTAATGCCGAGCAAGCAAGGCTTGTTCCAGCCAGGCCGGGCAGTCGTCGAACAGGGCGCGGCTCCAGAGCATGTTGCTGAGCAGGTGGGTGTCGAGGATCAACAGCTCTGGGGCTTGCGCGCGGGCGCGGTCTTCCCATTCAAGCTGGCCGCGGGCGATGGCGGGGATGTCGGCGTAACAAGTATCACGGCCTTCCTGATCGATGAAATGGCGCACGTATTCGGCCACCACCCGCCCACCGAAATGCGCCTGGAGCACACCACTGAGCCAGCTCTTGCCACTGGATTCCGGCCCGCACAGCACCAGCACCTTCATGCTTGCACCAGTGCCGGGTCACGCCGCCATTCCAGCCAGCCGCGCACGGCGATCAGGGTAAGCACCGCGAAGAAGCCAGCGGTGAAGTACAACTGCTGATGCAGGTACTGGCCGACATAGACGATGTCCACCACCACCCACAAAGCCCAGCACTGCAGGCGCTTCTGGGCCATCCATAGCTGCGCGACCAGGCTGAAACCGGTCAGCGTGGCGTCCAGCCAGGGCAGGGCGGCGTCGGTCCAGTTGGCCATGGCAGCACCCAGGGCGGCGCTGAGCAGCGCGCCGATGGCCAGGCCGATACAGATCGCCCGGGTTTGCAGGCGCGTGACCTGGCGGGCGTCCTGCGAGCGGCCCGGGCGCTTCCACTGCCACCAGCCGTACAGCTGCAATATGGCGTAGGCCCCCTGCAGCAACATACCCGAATACAGTTTTACCTCGAAGAACAGCCAGCCATAGATCAGTACCATGACCAGGCCGATTGGCCAGCACCAGGCGTTCTGCTTGACGGTGAGCCAGACGGCGGTAACGCCGAGTACGGCGGCGATGAGTTCAAGGCCGGACATCGGCGATCCTTGGAGGGGCGAGAAGAGGGGCGCGATTGTAGCTTGTCGAGGGTGCCAGGAGTAGGTGCAGCGCACCTGCAACGCGGCACCCTCAAGGGCAAGGCCTCTCTATACGCGGAACTGCCGCAACAGTTGCTCCAACTCCTCGCTCAACCGCCCCAGCGCCGCCCCGGCATCACTCGACTGGCGCGCCGCTTCGGCGGTCTGCTGGGACAAGCCCGCAGTGTCCAGCACATTGCGGTTGATCTCTTCGACCACATGCGACTGTTGCAAGGTTGCACTGGCAATGGACGCATTGAGTGCAGTCAGGTTATGCAGCGCCTGGCTGATGGCATCCAGGCTGGCACCGGCCTCACGGGCCTGCTCGACAGTCTGGCGCGAGGCCTCGCTACTGGTGTCGATCGCCCTGACCGCAGCGTCCGACTGGCCTTGCAGGTGCTCGATCATGGTGTGGATTTCAGCCGTGGACTGGGCCGTGCGCTGGGCCAGCAGGCGCACCTCGTCGGCGACCACGGCAAAACCTCGGCCTTGCTCGCCGGCGCGGGCTGCTTCGATGGCCGCGTTTAGCGCAAGCAGATTGGTCTGTTCGGCAATGGAGCGGATCACGTCGAGCACGCCACCAATGCGCGTGCTGTGCCCGGCCAGGTCACGAATCACCTGGACTGCCTGGTCGATGGTCAGCGACAGGCGATCGATCTGTTCGAGGCTGCCATGAATGGCCTGCTGGCCATGCTCCACCTGTTGCTGCGCCGCGCGCATTTCGCCCGCAGCCTGCTCGGCCGTCTTGGCCACGTCTTGCACGGCATAGGTCACTTCGTTGACAGCCGTGGCAACCTGGTCCATCTGTTGTGACTGCTGGGCACTGTGCTGTTGCGCGGCACCGGCGTTGTCACCGACGTGGCCGGCGGACCGGGCCAGGTCGTGGGCGGCGCCCTGCAATTGGCCGACCACGCCCTGCAGCTTGCCGTTGAAGCGGTTGAAGTGCTCACCCAGGTGGGTGATTTCATCGCGGCCGTGGGTGTCCAGGCGCCGGGTCAGGTCGCTTTCGCCACTGGCGATGTTGCCCATGGCCTGCACGGCCTCTTGCAACGGGCGGGCGATACTGCGGGCAATCAGCATGACCAGCAGCGCCATCAGCAGGGCAATACCCAGGCCCACCAGCGAGGCATCGCGCAATTGCCGGGCGAATTCGGCCTGCACGTCATCGATGTACACGCCCGAGCCGATGACCCAGCCCCACGGCTTGAACAGCTGGATATAAGAGGTTTTCGCTACCGGCTCGCTGGCGCCGGGTTTGGGCCAGCGATAATTGACCGGGCCGGCGCCCTGGCTGCGGGCCAGGCTGACCATTTCGTTGAACACGGCAAAGCCGTCGGGGTCGCGAATGGCAGACAGGTCCTGGCCGTCGAGCTTGGGGTTGGCCGGATGCATGATCATCTTCGGCCCCAGGTCGTTGATCCAGAAATAGTCGTCGTGGTCGTAACGCAGCGCGCGCACCACCTGCAACGCTTGTTGCTGGGCGGCATCGCGGCTCAAGCTGCCGGCCGCCTCCAGGCCCTGGTAGTAGGCCAGTACACCGGCTGCAGTCTGCACCACATGGCGGGTTTTTTCAGCCTTGGCCTGGTACAGGTCGCCGTGGATCTGGCGCAGCATCAGCAGGCCCAGTACCACCAGCATGGCAACTGCCACCAGCAGGATCAGCCACAGACGGCGGCTGATCGACATCGATCTCAGGGTTTTCATCCAGGCACTCCCGCCTTGTTCTTGTTCTTCAGGTGCATCCAAGCATGCTTTGCGACAGCCCCCCACCCGACTAATGGCTAAGTGCTAGTCTAGGCGTACTCTGCAGCAGGCGGCGCAAGCCATTGCAAAGCCGCTCTGATAGGATTTCGGCCGCGCAAGATGAAACCTTTAGGCAGCGTGAACTTTTCCACTGGCATTGCGCCCAACAGTCGCTGTAAAACAGCCGGGCCGCGTGCGGCAACTTCAAGCAAATCAAGAACAAGGGGCCTGCAAGCAGCAGCGCTCCATCGGGGGAATGATGGATTTTTGGACTGCCTTACAGGCAATCATCTTAGGCGTGGTCGAAGGGTTGACGGAGTTCTTGCCGATCTCCAGTACCGGGCACCAGATCATCGTCGCCGACTTGATCGGCTTTGATGGCGAACGGGCCATCGCGTTCAACATCATCATCCAGCTTGCTGCGATCCTGGCCGTGGTGTGGGAGTTTCGCCGCAAGATTCTGGACGTGGTGTTCGGCCTCACCAGCCAGCCCACGGCCCGGCGCTTCACCGGCAACCTGCTGCTGGCGTTCATGCCGGCGGTGGTACTGGGCGTGCTGTTCGCCGATCTGATCCACGAATACCTGTTCAACCCGATCACGGTGGCAGCGGCCTTGGTAGTGGGCGGTGTGATCATGCTCTGGGCCGAGCGCCGCGAGCACCGCGTGGAGGTCGACCACGTTGACGAGATGCGCTGGAGCCATGCCTTGAAGATTGGCTTTGTCCAATGCCTGGCCATGATCCCCGGCACCTCGCGCTCCGGTTCGACCATCATCGGTGGTTTGCTGTTCGGGCTGTCGCGCAAGGCGGCTACCGAGTTCTCGTTCTTCCTGGCGATGCCGACCATGGTCGGCGCGGCGGTGTATTCGGGCTACAAGTACCGCGACCTGTTCCAGCCAAGCGATTTGCCGGTGTTCGCCATCGGTTTCGTGACCTCGTTCATCTTCGCCATGATCGCCGTGCGTGCGCTGCTCAAGTTCATCGCCAACCACAGCTACGCGGCGTTCGCCTGGTACCGCATTGCCTTTGGCCTGCTGATTCTGGCGACCTGGCAGTTTGGCTGGGTCGACTGGTCGACGGCGCACAGCTGACATGGCCAGGGCGCAAAACGAGGAGGGCGTACGCAACGTGCGCCTGAAGTTGCTGGTGTTGGGCGTGCTGTGCCTGCTACCGGGCCTGGGTGCGGCGCAGATGGCCTGGAACGATCAGTCCTGGCTGCCCTTGGCGCTGTACCCGGCGGTGAGCCTGATCAGCCTGCTGCTGTACTGGCAGGACAAGCAGCAGGCCCGCACCCAGGCCTGGCGCACGCCAGAGAACGTGCTGCATGCCAGCGAACTGTGCGGTGGCTGGCCCGGCGCACTGGTTGCCCAGCAGCTGTTTCGGCACAAGACGCGCAAAGTGTCGTATCAGCTGATGTTCTGGGGGATTGTGCTACTGCATCAGGTGTTCTGGCTCGATTACCTGTTCCTCGGGCGCCACCTGTTGTCTTGGCTCTGACGCCTCGATCAGAGCAGCAGCCCCACCTGCAGGCGCTTCGCCAGCCGCCGCACCACCAACTGGTGTGAGCGCTGCAGCAGGTCGCACAGCTCGTCGCGCCCCATGGGGTAAGGGAGCGCCATGCTGATCCATCGCGCCCGCGCCAGATACGGCGCGGGGCGCACGCCAGGGCGGTCGCAATAGCCCAGAAAAAGCTCATCGGCGACCTTGAACGACAACCCTGCACCCGCCAGGTCGAGCACGGCGAACATCTTGTTGCCTGCCACCGAAAACACCCGGATACCGCCCCATTTATAGTCTTCTCGAGCACCCGGCAGGCTCAGGCAGAAGGCTGCCACCTGCGCTTCAGTCATTTTTCGTTCAGACATAACGCTCTCCACAGGCCTCGAACGACGCCGCCAGATGATCGATCCACACGCGCACTGCGGGCAATACACCGCGCCGGTGTGGGTACACCGCCTGCAGATAGCCACCCGGCAGTTGCCAGTCGGGTAACAAGCGCACCAGCTCGCCACGTTCCAGTTCCTCTTCGCAGAACATGCTGGGCAGCGCAGTGAAGCCCAGCCCGGCGCGTACCGCGGCATTGCGCACCACGAAATCGTCGATGGCCAGGCGCGGTTCCAGGGCGATTTCCTGTTGGCGGCCATTGGGCCCGAACAGGCGGAAGTGCACCAGCCGGTCAGCCTCGGCAGCGCCCAGCACGGGCAACGAGGCCAGCTCGCCAGGCTCGCGAATGTGATCGGCAAAGCCCGGCGCGGCGACCAGTTGCATCTGAGCCTGGCGTAGCCGGCGCGTGACCAGGGCCGGGTCCTCATCGCCCAAGTCGCGCACACGCAGGGCGACGTCGATACCCTCGGAAATCAGATCGACTCGGCGGTTGAGCAGCACCATGTCCAGTTGCACCAGCGGGTACTGTTCGAGAAAGCGGCTGATCACGTCCGGCAAAAAGGCATGGGCCAGTGCCACCGGGCAGGAGACTCGCAAGCGACCGCGCGGCTCGCTGCTCATGCTGGCCACGGCCTCGTCGGCGGCTTCGGCTTCCAGCAGCATGGCCTGGCAATGGTGCAGGTAGCGCTCGCCCACAGCGGTCAGTTTCAGTTGCCGCGTGGTGCGCTGCAGCAGGCGTGTACCCAGGCGTTCTTCAAGTTCGGCGATACGCCGTGACAAGCGCGACTTGGGGATACCCAGCTGGCGCCCGGCAGCGGCAAAGCCGCCGGCCTCGACGACGCGGGCGAAATAGAAGAGGTCATTGAGGTCTTGCATGGGAATCTCTCACTGTTCCATCAGTGGGACAAACTAACGCATTTTTGCCTGCTTATCAGCTATTAGTCCTCCCGGTAGGATTCTCCCCATCATGATCGCCCACGCCGCGGTCTTCATTACAGGAGAGTCCCATGAAACTGTTGCACATCGATTCGAGCATCCTGGGCGACAATTCCGCCTCCCGCCAGCTGAGCCGCGAAGTGGTCGAAGGCTGGAAGGCCAGCAACCCGAGCCTGGAAGTGGTGTACCGTGACCTGGCTGCCGATGCCATCGCCCATTTCTCCGCCGCAACCCTGGTAGCCGCGGGCACCCCCGAAGACATGCGCGATGCGGCCCAGGCTTTCGAAGCCAAGCTGAGCGCCGAAACCCTGGAAGAATTCCTCGCCGCCGATGCCGTGGTGATCGGTGCGCCGATGTACAACTTCACCGTGCCGACCCAGCTCAAGGCCTGGATTGACCGTGTTGCCGTCGCCGGCAAGACCTTCCGTTACACCGAAGCCGGCCCTGAAGGCCTGTGCGGTGACAAGAAGGTGGTGCTGGTGTCCACCGCCGGTGGCCTGCACGCTGGCCAGCCGACCGGTGCTGGCCATGAGGACTTCCTCAAAGTGTTCCTGGGCTTCATCGGCGTCACCGACCTGGAGATCGTTCGCGCCCACGGCCTGGCCTACGGCCCAGAGCACCGCAGCCAGGCCATCGACGCGGCACAGGCGCAGATTGCCAACGAGCTGTTTGCCGCCGCCTGATTGCACCAGCCTCAAATCGCCGGCTTGCCGGCGATTTGAGGCGTATCAGGCTACCGGTATCGTCGGGTCAGCCGCCGCCAAGGCTGCTGCACGATCATTGGCAGCGGGCGGGTAGATCCAGACCGTGTTGATCTGCGACTTCAGCAACTTGGCCTCGGCCTTGTCTTCCGGGGGCGATACCTGGCGGTCCCACCCTTCGGTGTACACCGCGCCCCAGGCGCCCAGGTCGAGGCAGGTGACGTACTTGGGTTGGCTGTAGGTCATCGGTGCCACGCCAATCAACTCGGCAACCGCATTGTTGCCGGCGTAGCGGCCCAGTGGGATGGCATGCTGGCACGACATCACCGCATGGTTGCCTACCTCGTCGCAAGCTGCGTAGGCCACGTCGCCCGCCGCATAGACCGCGTCGTTGCCCTTGACCTTGAGGTTGCCGTCCACGTGCAACCGGCCTTGGCGGTCACGTTCGCCGCTGATCTGCTCGGTCAACGGGTTGGCCTTGAAGCCCACGGTCCAGATCACCGTGCTGGCATCGATGCGTTGCCCGTTGTCCAGCAGAACGCCGTCGGGGTCCACCGAGGCCACCGTGGCGCCACAGATCCATTCCACCCCCAATGCCTCGCAGGCCTGCTCGATCGCAGGGCGGATGCCGTCACCCAGGGCTGCGCCGACCCTGGCGCCACGGTCGATCACCACCACCCGCAGTGTTGCCTGCTCACCGAGAATGCTGCGCAAGCGCGCCGGCAGCTCGGTGGCAGTCTCGATACCGGTGAAGCCACCACCGGCCACCACCACGGTGTTACGGGCAGGCGTGTCTGGCAGGTTGGCCAAGGACTTGAGGTGCGTCTCCAGCCGTGCGGCGCTGTCAATCTTGTCGACATCGAAAACATGCTCGATGCCGACCATGTCCGGGCGGTTGAGCACACTGCCGCAGGCCACGATCAGGCGGTCATAGCCCAGTTCGCACTCGGTACCGCTTTGCGTGCGATAGCGCACGCGCCGGGCGGTTTCGTCGATGTGAAAGGCGGTGCCTTGGACGAAACGCACGTTGACCACTTCGAACAGCGCCTGCAGTGGCGCGGCCATGGTGTGTACATCAGGTTCGTAGAAGCGCGGGCGCACATGCAGTTCGGCCTGCGGCGCCAGCAGCGTCACCTCGACATCCTTGCGCGCGTTAAGGTCCAGCTGGCGTACGGCGCTGAGGGCGCTCCACAGGCCAGCAAAGCCCGCGCCAATGATCAGGATATTTTTCATCGTTGTGCTCCTGGAATGTCCGGGTAAACAAAAGTAGCCCGTCTTTGTGGACAACGATGTTACGAGTGACGAAGTTCTACACCCTAGGCCAAAGAACCCTGAATTTCGGCCAACGATAGATTGCGCGCAAAGCGCGCGCGGTAGTCGCGCGGGGTGACCGCAAGGTGGCGCTGGAACGCCAGGCGCATGCGCTCTTCGCTGCCAAAGCCGCATTGCCGGGCAATCTGCTCGATGTGGCTGTCGGCGCTTTCCAGCAGGCGGCGGGCGGCTTCCAGGCGGAACACTTCAATGGTCTTGGCCGGTGTGCGGCCGGTCTTGAGCTTGTACACCCGGGTGAAGTTGCGCACGCTCATGTGCGCTTGCTCGGCCAGGTGCTCGACGGTCAGGCGGGGGTTGGCAAGGTGCGCGTTCAGCCACAGGTGCAGTGCTTCGAATTCGCTGCAATCGCGCCCCTGCAGCTTGAGCAGTTCACTGAACTGCGCCTGGCCGCCGGGCCGCTTGAGAAATACCACCAGCTCGCGGGCCACTTGCATCGCGACTTCGCGGCCGCAGTCTTGCTCGACCAGGGCCAAGGCCAGGTCGATGCCGGCGCTGACGCCGGCAGAAGTCCACACCGTACCTTGCTGAACGAAGATCGATTCGTGGTCCACCTGCACCGCAGGGAAGTCGCGGCGTAGCACCTCGCACATCGCCCAGTGGGTGGCGGCGCGGCGCCCGTCAAGCAAGCCCGCGCTGGCCAGCAGAAAGGTACCGCTGCATACCGAGGCCGTACGCCTGGCCTTTACTGCGGCGCGGCGCAGCCAGGCGACCAATGCGGCGTGGTCGGGGAGGGTGCGGATGATATCCGGTGCGCCCGGTACTACCAGGGTGTCGACGGCCTGCGCCATCACGGCGTCCAGTGTTTCAGTCGCCACCGCCAGGCCTTCGGCGGTTGGCTGCAGGCCGCCGTCGAGGCTTGCAGTGTGCAGTCGATAGCCCGGCCGGCCCTGTGCAGCCATGGCTTTGGTGGCAGCCCAGAACACCGTCTGCGCACCCGTGAGGTCGAGCAGGCCCATTTGCGGGTAGGCGACGAAGACAACGGCGCGCGGGTGGTCGACCGGTTGCAACGCAGGCTCGAGCTGCTGGGCGTGTTCAGTCATAGGCAGATGACCTGATCGAAAGGGGCCGTGTGGCGGCTTCAGAACGTCGGTGGCGTGATGACCCAGATCACCACGGCATCCACGTCACCGGGGTTGCCATAACGATGGGGTTCCTGGCTGGAGAAGCTGAAACTGTCGCCTTCACCCAGCTGAAAGTGCCGCTCGCCTACCCACAATTCAAAACTGCCGCTGAGCAAATAGCCAGCCTCTTCGCCGTCATGGCTGTAACTCTGCTGGCTATAGGTGCCCGGTGGAAAGCGCGAATGAAGGATTTCCAGCTGGCGGTTGGGTTGCGGCGTGAGCAGCTGGTCGACGATGCCGTCTTCGTAGTGCACGCTGAGGCGGCTGTTACGGCGTACCACGTAGCCCTGGTCCTCGGGTGCGGTACTGGCCTCGCTGGCAAAAAACCACTGGATCGTCACCCCCAGGCTGCGGGCGATGTTGAACAGCGCCGGGATCGACGGGTAAGACAGGTTACGCTCCAGCTGGCTGATGTAGCCGGCCGTCAGTTCGCTCTGTGCGGCCAGCTCCGCCAGGGTCATGCCGCGGCGCTTGCGCAGGCCGCGGATGCGGGTGCCCAGGAACTGCGGGGCGCCGCCGCCGTCTTCGGTGGCGCAGGGGGGCTGCGAGGGTTGGCTCATGCGCATCGGTCCATCGGGAAAGCGGCAGTATGTACAGCCTCAGAGCGCCCAGGCAACCGTCAGGCCATCGTGAATCGCCTCTTCTGCAGTACGCGGCGCCAGGCAGTCGCCGATGCGCCGCACTTCCACCAGGCCGTCCAGCTCCGCCGCCAGGGTGTCATTGGGCTGGTGGCCCAGGCACAGCACCAGGGTGTCGATGCCTTCAAAGATCATCGGTTCGCCGCTGGCCGTGTGCTGCAGGTACACGGTGTTGTCGTCGCAGCCGTAGAGGCGGGCGTAGGGGGTGATGGGGATGCCCAGGCGATGGAGCTCGCCAGCCAGTTGATCGCGTACATACAACGGCAGGTTTTCCCCACAGTGGGTGCCGTTGACCGCCAGTTGCACCTGATGCCCCTCGCGCACCAGGCGCTCGGCGATGCCAGGGCCTATCCAGTCGCAACGCCAGTCGATGACCAGTACCGAACGCCCGAGTTTGACCTCGTTGCGCAACACTTGCCAAGCATCCACCACCTGCAGGTCACCGGCGCGCTCGAACGCCGGCCAGTAGGGCGTGGCGCCGGTGGCGGCGATCACCAGGTCAGGGCGCTCGCGCTCGACCAGTGCGCGGTCGACTCGCGTGTGGCGCACCACCTCCACGCCTGCCAAGGCCATTTCCCGTTGCAGGTTGGTGCTGGCGCCGCCGAACTCGCTGCGCCGGGGCAGCAGTTGTGCCAGCAACACTTGGCCGCCCAGTTGCGGGCCGGCTTCAAAGAGTGTGACGTGGTGCCCGCGCGCGGCGGCGACGGCTGCTGCCTTCATGCCCGCCGGGCCGCCGCCTGCCACCAGGATCCGTTTGGGCGAAGGGGTTGGCGTCAGGTGGCCGTACTGCAGTTCGCGGCCGGTTTCCGGGTGCTGGATACACGATATCGCCAGGCCGCGATGGAAGTGTCCGATGCAGGCCTGGTTGCAGGCAATGCAGGCGCGCACGTCTTCGACCTGGCCGTGCTCGGTCTTGTTCGGCATCAGCGGGTCGCAGATCAGCGCGCGGGTCATGCCACACACGTCGGCCTGGCCACGCGCCAGGATCAGCTCTGCCTCCTGCGGCTGGTTGATGCGCCCGGTGACGAACAGCGGAATGTCCAGGCGCTGTTTGAACGTGCCGGCTTCGCGTGCCAGGTACGCAGGCTCGATGGCCATGGGGGGTACGATATGCACCGCACCGCCCAGCGACGCCGAGGTACCGGCGACGATGTGCAGGTAGTCGAGCTGGCCTTGCAGCGCTTCGGCGGCGGCCAGCGACTCGTCCTCGCTCAGGCCTTCGCTGTCACGTTCGTCGGCGCTGATGCGCAGGCCGACGATGAACTGCTCGTCGGTGGCAGCACGCACGGCCGCCAGGACTTCGCGCAAAAACCTCAGGCGCTGCGCCAGGTCGCCGTTGTAGCCATCGGTACGCAGGTTGACCCGCGGGTTGAGAAACTGCGCGGGCAGGTAGCCATGGCTGGCCACTACCTCGACGCCATCCAGCCCCGCCTGGTACAGGCGCCGCGCCGCGCTGGCATAGCCCTGGACAATTTCATCGATCATCGCCTGGTCCAGCGCGCGCGGCATCACCCGGAAGCGTTCATTTGGCACCGACGAGGCTGAGTAGGCGACCGCCAGCAAGCCATCGGCAGACTCCATGATCTCCCGCCCAGGGTGGAACAGTTGCGAGAGCACCACCGTACCGTGCTCATGGCAGGCTTCGGCCAAGCGCCGGTAGCCTTCGATGCAGGTATCGTCGGTAGCCATCAGCACGTGCGAGGTGTAGCGGGCGCTGTCGTGCACGCCGGCCACCTGCAGCACGATCAGGCCGACCCCACCTGCGGCTCGGGCACGCTGGTAGGCGATGAGCTTGTCGTTGACCAGGTTGTCGGTGGGCAGGCAGGTGTCGTGGCCCGTGGACATGATGCGGTTTTTCAGGCGTTTGCCGCGAATCTGCAAGGCTTCAAACAGGTGCGGGAAGGCGGTTTGCATACAGGCGGCTCCGGTGAGGTGTTGTTCTTGTTTTGGTTATGAAAGTGTAGCTACAGTAAAAAATCAACTTGTTTTTTTACTTTGGCGCAGCTAGGTTTTTCATCACCCTCCGAGGAGGGCGTGACCTCACAACAACAAGAAATCGGGCCCCACGGGCACCGGCAGGAGGAAACCTCGATGCATGCATTCCCTCGCAGTACCGGCCTTTGCGCAGCGCTTCTGGCTTTGGGGCTAGGCAGTGCGCAAGCGGCGCCGCAGATGGTTGTGGTCGGCTATGGCGGCGCCGGTCAGAAAGCCCAGGATGAGGCGATCTTCAAACCGTTCAGCGCCAAGGACGGCAGCCAGTTGATCCAGAGCGAGTACAACGGCGAAATGGCCCGCATCCAGGTGATGGCCGATACCGGCAACGTCGACTGGGACGTGGTGCAGATCGAAGGGCCCGACCTGATGCGCGGTTGCGATGAGGGCATCTACGAGCACCTCGACTGGCAGCGCCTGGGCCATGCCGCCGAGTTGATCCCGGACGCCGCCCAGGACTGTGGGTCTGCCGCGTTGGTGTGGAGCGTGGCGATCGCCTATGACCGCAACAAGCTGGCCCAGGCCCCGGCCTCGTGGGCCGACTTCTGGGACGTGCAGAAGTACCCGGGCAAGCGCGGCCTGCGCAAGCGTGCGGTGTACAACCTGGAGTTCGCCTTGTTGGCCGACGGGGTCAAGGTCGAGGATGTCTACACGGTGCTGTCAACGCCTGCCGGGGTCGACCGCGCCTTTGCCAAGCTCAGTGAGCTCAAGCCCTATGTGCAGTGGTGGGACGCCGGTGCCCAGCCGGCGCAGTGGCTGGCTGCCGGCGATGTGGTGATGACGTCTACCTACAGCGGGCGCATCGCCGTGGCGGCCCAGCAGGGCAGCCCGCTGGCACTGGTGTGGCCGGGCAGCCTGTATGGCATGGACTATTGGGCGATCATCAAGGGTTCGCGGCATGTCGACCAGGCCAAACGGCTGATCGCCTATGCCAACCAAGCCGATACCCAGGTGCGTTACGTCGAGCAGATCCCTTACGGGCCAACCAATACTCAGGCAGCGGCCGAGCTCGCGCCGTCCTTGGCCAGCTGGGTGCCGACATCGCCGCAAAACCTGGAAGGGGCTTTGGCGATGAATGTGGAGTTCTGGGTTGACCATGGTGAAGAACTGGAACAGCGATTCAATGCCTGGGCCAGCAAGTAACCTGACGTTCAATGCTGCCCTTCTACAGGACCAACGATAAATGACCCTTACCGAACAGACCCTGCGTCAGGAGCTGGCTGCCTGTTATCGACTGGTCGCCCACTTTCGCATGAGCGACCTGATTTTCACTCATATATCCCTGCGTGTGCCCGGGCCGGATCACCACTTTCTGATCAACCCGTACGGTTTGCTGTTCGACGAGATCACGGCCTCCAACCTGGTAAAAATCGACCTGCATGGGCAGCCTGTAGCGCCGACCACGCACCCGGTCAACCCGGCCGGGTTCGTCATCCACAGTGCTATCCACGCAGCCCGTGAAGACGCCCACTGCGTGCTGCATACCCACACCCGTGCTGGGTGCGCGGTGGCGGCGCTGGCGTGCGGCCTGCTGCCGGTGAACCAGATGTCCATGGAGTTCCATGGCAAGGTGGCCTACCACGATTATGAAGGTATTGCCCTGGACCTGGATGAGCAGCAGCGGTTGGTCGCCGACCTCGGGGGCAGGCCGGTGATGATCCTGCGTAACCATGGGCTGCTGACGACCGGCCGCAGCGTTGCCGAAGCGTTCTTGCGCATGTACTACCTGGAAAAGGCCTGCGAGATCCAGTTGGCGGCGCAAAGTGCCGGGCAGCTGATACTGCCGCCTGCCGCCGTGTGTGAACGGACCGAGCGGCAGTTCAATGCACCGATGCAGGGGCTGAAACAGGGGGAGTTGTCAGACCCGGATGCAGTGGCGCTGGCATGGGGGGCATTGCTGCGGATGCTGGAGCGGGTAGCGCCAGGTTACCGGGACTGAGGCCTGGCGGGCCGGCGCGGCTCCTGTAGGCGCGGCCTTGCCGGGGCGCCGGACCGGTCGGAACGGTGCGCAAAGCGCCACCCACTGTTGCGCAACCCTACCTCCCAACTGTGCTGGTCCCTCGAAAAGGAATAGCCTTATGCTGTAACGAAATATGTCCAGAAAGATTGAAGAAGGATGTCGCAATGCCACTCAAGGACCTGCTGATCGCCCTGGTGGTGATTATTGCGTGGGGAGTCAACTTCGTGGTCATCAAGGTAGGCCTGGATGGCCTGCCGCCGATGCTGCTGGGGGCATTGCGCTTCTTGTTGGTGGCCTTCCCGGCAGTGTTGCTGGTCAAGCGCCCGAAACTGCCGTGGCGCTGGCTGATCGCTTATGGCGCGACCATTTCCCTGGGGCAGTTCGCTTTCCTTTTCCAGGCCATGTACAGCGGCATGCCGCCGGGGCTGGCGTCGTTGATCCTGCAATCCCAGGCATTCTTCACGCTGGGGTTTGCCGCGTTGTTTCTGGGCGAGCGACTGCGCCTCGCCAGCCTGCTGGGGCTGCTGGTGGCCGCCAGCGGCTTGGCGCTGATCGGCAGCGAGGATGGTGGCCATGTGCCGATGCTGGCGCTGGTGCTGACCCTCTGCGCGGGCGCGATGTGGGGCGTGGGCAACATCATCACGCGGCGTTTCGGCTCGGTCGACCTGGTGGCGCTGGTGATCTGGGGTGGGTTGATTCCACCGCTGCCGTTTCTGGCCTTGTCGTGGTGGCTGGAGGGGCCTGAACGCATCGGCCATGCCCTGGCCAATATTGGCTGGAGCTCGGTACTGGCGTTGGCGTACCTGGCATTTGTCGCCACCATGCTCGGCTATAGCCTGTGGAGTACCTTGTTGTCGCGCCACCCGGCCGGCAAAGTGGCGCCGTTCTCGTTGCTGGTGCCGGTTATCGGCCTGAGCGCTTCGGCGTGGTTGCTCGGCGAGCGCCTGACCGAGCTGCAGGGCTGGGGGGCGCTGCTGGTGATGCTTGGGCTGCTGGTGAACGTGTTTGGCGCCAAAATTGGCCAACGGTTGCGGGCGGCTAGCGCGCACTGAGGGCCGGGTGCTCTGTTAGAATCGGCGCTTTTCGCCAGGCCAACGGAGCACCGTCATGATCATCTCTACCACCAGCCAGCTCGAAGGCCGTCCTATTGCCGAGTACCTGGGCGTCGTCAGCTCCGAATCGGTGCAGGGCATCAACTTCGTGCGCGATTTCTTTGCCCGTTTTCGCGACTTCTTCGGTGGCCGTTCGCAAACCCTGGAAAGCGCCCTGCGCGAGGCCCGCGAGCAGGCCACCGAGGAGTTGAAGGCGCGGGCACGGCAGTTGCACGCCGATGCAGTGGTGGGCGTGGACTTCGAAATCAGCATGCCGTCGGTGCAGGGTGGCATGGTCGTGGTATTCGCCACCGGCACGGCGGTCAGGTTGAAATAAGGCATTGTGCCACTGGTCGGTTCCAGGGTTTTAGTCTGGGCGGTCCGCAAATGACCAGCTAGTCTCACTTTTACCGGGCGCGTTCACCTAGGCAACGTATCTGCTTGCCGACGCGACCTCACTGGAGGGAGACAGGGCATGAGCGAATCCTTTTTCGAAGACCTGAACGACGCATTCCCGATCAACAGCCAGGTGCGTTGCGGCCAGTCGGCATTCCGCCTGGGTTTCGCCCACATGACGCTGGATGACTCGGAACAGCTTCAGCCTGCACATCTGCAGCGCAGCAAAAAGGGCCGCTTCATGCCGCGGGTTCCGCTGAAAAAGTGATCCCGCTCCAGCAACCCCGCCGAACGGCGGGGTTTTTGTTGATATTCGTTGACGCTGCTCATGGCATCGCCGGGTTGCACTCGCCGGATAGCCGTGGATGTGGTTTTCTGGCGCGGCATTTCAGCAAAGGGAGATTGAATGCTCATGCGAGTCAGGGAAGAGACCTATTGGCAGTGGGCGGACGCTCAACTGCACAGCCGCAGCCACGATGAAGCGCTCAGTGACGGGACCACGCTCGACGTGCAGGTGCGCCTATCGCGCCTGGGCGCTACCCAGCTGTTTCTCGGTATCTACGCTGGGAATGGCCGGGCATTGCTGGAAGAGTATTACCCAGCGCGCCCGGGTGAGACCATGACCCGGGCGTTGGTCTGGGGCGTCGAGCGGGCCCGCGCGCTGGCCACCGGCGCATTGCCCTTGCCGGCCATGGCGCGCACGCGTCGGCGGGCATGAAAAAGCCCGGCCTTTGCGGGCCGGGCTCAATGGCGGGTGAGGCCACTCAGTTGAGTGGTTCGATCACCTTGACTGCCCCCCGCTCACGGGCGGCGGGCCATTCTTGTTGCAGGGTCTGCAGGACGCGGCCAACGAACTCGGTGTCGGCGGCGGCCTTCTTGCCGACGTAGCCCTGGCCACGGCGGTAGACCTTGAAGCGTGCACGCATGCTTGGCAGGTGCTCTTCGAATTCATCTTCGATGGTGTTCGGTGGCAGGCGGTCGAGACGCACCTCACCGGTCTGGCTGACCCACAGCAGATGGTCGTCGAGGCTGTCTTTGCGCACGGCGAACAGCTGGGCCAATTGGTCGATTGTGGGATTGTTGTTCAAGTTCATCATAAAGCCCCCATTACCCATTCGTAGGTGATTTTCACAGTTGGCGCTACCACGGTGTAGCGCACTACCAACGCTGCTACAGCAGCATCGCAACAGGGGCTTTCACACGCTGCCTTTTGGACAGTTCCCTCTCCACGGACGGCCTGCGTTACCGCGCAGGCCGTCTGGAACACCCTTGCCACCGCTCCCGATCGGGGAGACAGCCTCATCATGCCCAAGGGCGATGAACGGCGTCAACCGTTTTGTAGTGAATATTTTTGCTCACTACATCTTGTCCGACAATCCTGTCGGAAGGGCCTGTCAGTGGTCGAGGGACGAGAGAATCCGGTACGCGGCGCGCACGCGTGCCTCGTTGGGATAGTTGCGGTTGGCAAGCAGTACGATGGCTTTGCCTTGCGCCGGAATGAACGCCACATAGGCACCGAAACCGTTGGTGGCGCCGGTCTTGTTGTACCAGGCGTCAGGCACGGCCGGGAGCGCGGGGTTGAGGCGGCGGGTGGCCTGCGGCGCAAGGGCGAACTTGGAACTGTTGCCGTTGACCAGGGTGTCGAGTGACGCTGGGTAGGGGTAACGTTCCCAGCCCAGGCCTTGGGTCATGCTACCGACCTGGAAGTAGCCGGCCTGGGTAATGGCGGCAGCCTTTTGCAGGGCTGGCGCAAGTTCGGCCGGTTGCATGTGCAGGCGCACGTAGCGCAGCAGGTCGGTGGCGCTGGTCTTGATGCCATAGGCCGCATCGGCAAAGGGCCCCGCGCTGACGCGCACCGGCTGGTCATGCGCGTCGTACCCTTGCGCATAGAGCCGCTGTGCATCGGCCGGAACGTGCAGGTAGGTGTGCTTGAGGCCCATTTGCGGGAGAAGCCCCTCGGTCATCAGCTCGGCGAATGGGCGGTGCTGCGCGCGCGCCGCCAGGTCACCGAACAACCCAAGGCTGGGGTTCGAGTAGCAGCGCTGGGTGCCGTGTTTGGCAACGGGTTGCCAGTGGCGGAAGAAGGCCAGCACCTGTTCGTCTGTGTGCACCGCGTCGGGGAACTGCAATGGCAGGCAGTCGGCGCTGTAGGCACCGAATTCCAACACGCTGGCTTCGCCCAGCGGCGTGCCGGCGAGGGCGGGCTGGTAGCGCTGGGCAGGGGCGTGTAGGTCAAGCTTGCCTTCGGCGCTGGCCAGCGCCGCAAGCGTGGCGGTGTAAGTCTTGCTCAGTGAGCCGACCTCAAACAGGGTATCGGCGCTAACCGGCGAGTTATCGGCCTTATTGGCCACGCCATAGTTGAAGTAATGCGCCTGGCCATCGGCGTACAGCGCCACTGCCATACCGGCGATTTGGTGTTCCTGCATGAGCGGCCGGATGACCTCGTCGACCTGGGCCTGCAGTGGATCGGCCGCCTGCGCGGTGATTGCACTCATGGCAAGTGCAGCCGCGAGAGGGAAGGGCGCGAGGCGATAGCGTGGCATCAAGTACTCCTTTGTCCGTTGAGCGATACCGGTGGGGGTTCCGGCGTTAGCGAAAATTAACCCGAGACCTTATCGTCTGCCGTTGCATAACGACAAGACGGAAACTGTTATGAAGTATTTGCGCATGTTATTCGATAATTTCACCCTGGCCTTGCTGGGGGTGGTGCTTATCGCCACCGTGCTGCCTTGCTCGGGCGACGGGGCGGTGTATTTCGGCTGGCTGACGAACCTGGCTATCGGCCTGCTGTTCTTCCTGCACGGTGCCAAGCTGTCGCGCGAAGCGATCATCGCCGGCGCCGGGCACTGGCGCCTGCACCTGCTGGTGTTCTCCTGCACGTTCGTGCTGTTCCCCTTGCTGGGGCTGGCATTCAAGCCGTTGTTCGTGCCGCTGGTGGGCAACGAGCTGTACCTGGGCGTGCTGTATCTGTGTGCGTTGCCAGCCACGGTACAGTCGGCCATTGCCTTCACCTCGCTGGCCCGCGGCAACGTGCCGGCAGCCATTTGCAGCGCGGCGGCTTCCAGCCTGCTGGGTATCTTCCTCACGCCATTGCTGGTGATGATGCTGCTGGGCGCCAGCGGTGATACCGGCTCAGGGCTGGATGCGGTGCTGAAGATTACCCTGCAGCTGCTGGTACCCTTCGTAGCCGGGCAGATCGCCCGCCGCTGGATTGGCGCGTGGGTCAAGCGCAACGCGCGCTGGCTCAAGGTCGTGGACCAGGGTTCGATCCTGCTGGTGGTCTACACCGCGTTCAGCGAGGCGGTGGTTACCGGCCTGTGGCACACGGTGTCGCCACAACATCTGGCGGGGCTGTTTGTCGTCTGCGGGATCTTGTTGGCGGTGGTGCTGTACGGTACCCGCCTGCTTGGCAAACTGCTTGGCTTCGACCTGGAAGACCGCATCACCATCCTGTTCGCCGGTTCGAAGAAGAGCCTGGCCACTGGAGTGCCGATGGCTCAGGTGCTGTTCGTGGGCAGTGGCATTGGCGCGATGATCCTGCCGCTGATGCTGTTCCATCAGATCCAGCTGATGGTCTGCGCGGTGCTGGCGCAGCGTTATGCCAGCCGTGAGGGGTTGGCCGAAAAGGCTCCTGCGGCGTCATGATGTGTGTGTAGGAGCGGCCTCGCCGGGAGGCCGCTCCTATACGTTACCTTGCCTGGCCGGAACTGCGCTCTCGGAGCGCCTTGGCCACTTCGGCCTCTATCTTGTAAGCGGGCCCTTCAAGCTCATTGAAATCACGTGTGTAGCGCCGGGCGAATTCCTCTACCCCCAGCAGCTGGTACTGCTGCACGTGCTTGAGCTCGTGCGCCCACAGCGCCACATTGTCTTCGGCATCGCTGGCATGGCGGAAGATGATCGTGTCGATCAACGTCACCGCATTCACGTCGGGATTCTGCAGCATGGCATTGGCTGCGCTCATCTGCTGTTCGTCGCCCACCCTGAAGCGAACGGCATCGAGCACGGCGAAGTCATACCAGGGCTCAAGCTGGGCGCGGATGTGCAGGGGCATCGGTTCACTGCCGCTGGCATTGGCTTCGTCGCGGGCCTGGCGCAATGCGTAGGCCAGGCTGGTCGACGCCATGGCTTCCACGTCCTTGAGGATCTGCCCGGCCTGCCCTGGGTCGACCGGGGCGCAAAAACACCCCATCAGGCATACCTGATACTGCCCCGGCGGGCAGGCTTGCTCGGCCAGCACCGGCGCGCTCAGGAATAGGCCAAGCAACAGGTTAACGGGTTTCATTCAAGGCCTTTTCAACGAACGTGCGGCTGGCGTCCAGTACCTGCGATTGCACCGCCTCACTGGCCAGCATGCGCCCGACCAGCAACGCGCCGACGCATTGGCTGATCAATACCCAGGCCAACGCTTCATCCTCCAGTGTGGCAGCCCAGGCCTTGTGCAGGTCGACCAGCCAATGCTCGGCCACCTCTCGCACTGCAAGGTCTGCCCGAGCGATTTCCACCCCCAGCGGCGGCAAGGGGCAGCCACCTTCGGCATTGTGCAAGTGAGCCAGGCTCAGGTACTGCTGCAGGCAACGGCCAAGGCGTTCGCGGCTGGCGCCTTGGCTGGCCAGGCGTGTCAGTGGGCTGTTGCAGAGTTCCTGACGCACCACTTCGGTGAACAGATCATCCTTGGACGGGAAGTGGTTGTAAAAGGCACCGCCGGTCAGCCCGATGGCCTTCATCAGCCCGGCCACGCCGGTGCTGGTAAAGCCACCGCGTTTGGCTAGCGCACCGCTGGTGGCCAACAGCTTTTCCCGGGTTTGTTGCTTGTGCTCGCTGGAATAGCGCATTCACGAACCTCTGCGCACTGGCTTGACGATGGGGCCGATCATAACATAGCGTTCGTTTACTAAACGATCATTCACCAAAGAGGCACACATGACTCGACAACAAAAAGTAGTGCTTGTGATCGGCGCGGGGGATGCCACCGGAGGCGAGATTGCCAAACGGTTCGCCAGGGAGGGCTACGTCGCCTGCGTCACCCGCCGACAGGCTGACAAGCTGCAACCGCTGCTGGACGAAATACGCGCAGCGGGCGGCCAGGCCCATGGCTTTGGCTCCGATGCGCGCAAGGAAGATGAGGTAGCGGCGCTGGTGGAGACCATCGAGCGTGATATTGGCCCGATCGAGGCGTTTGTCTTCAATATCGGCGCCAATGTGCCTTGCAGCATTCTCGATGAAACGCCACGCAAGTACTTCAAGATCTGGGAAATGGCCTGTTTTGCCGGGTTTCTGACCGCTCAGGCAGTGGCCCGGCGCATGGTGGTGCGTGAACGCGGCACGATTCTGTTTACCGGCGCTACCGCAGGTACACGGGGTGCCGCCGGCTTTGCCGCATTTGCCGGCGCCAAGCACGGCCTGCGGGCGTTGGCGCAGAGCATGGCGCGTGAGTTGGGGCCGCGCAATATCCATGTGGCCCATGTGGTGGTGGATGGTGCCATCGATACCGCGTTCATTCGTGACAGCTTCCCCGAGCGCTACGCCCTGAAGGACCAGGATGGCATCCTCGACCCGGCCAACATTGCCGACAGCTACTGGTTCCTTCACGCCCAGCCGCGAGACGCCTGGACATTCGAACTGGACCTGCGCCCCTGGATGGAACGCTGGTAAGCCCCCTCATCGATCAAGGACCATATCCATGACCAATACCGTCGAATTCTTCTTTGACCTGGGCAGCCCGGCCAGCTACCTGGCGTGGACGCAACTGCCGGCTATTTGCGCCCGCCAAGGTGCAACGCTGCACTACCGGCCCATGCTGCTGGGCGGGGTGTTCCAGGCCACCGGCAATGCGTCCCCGGCAATGATCCCGGCCAAGGGTCGCTACATGTTCACCGACCTGGGGCGCTTCGCTGCCCGCTACAGTGTTCCGTTCGGGCTGCCGCCGGGGTTTCCGCTCAATACCCTGATGCTGATGCGCGGGGCAATCGGCACGCAGTTGCAAGACCCGCAGCGCTTCGAGGCGCTGTTGAAGGCATTGTTCACTGGGATGTGGGGCGAGCGGCGGAATCTGGGTGACGCGGCAGTGTTGCAACAGACCCTGGAACAGGCCGGCTTCGACATTGCCGCATTCAGTGCGCTGGCGGGCGACGCGCAAGTGAAGGCTGCGCTCAAGCAGGCGACGGAGGATGCGGTGGCGCGCGGCGTGTTTGGCGCACCGACCTTCTTTGTTGGCGATGAGATGTTCTTTGGGCAAGACCGCCTGGACTTTGTCGAGGACGCGCTGCGTCAGCGTGCCAGGCGTGTTTCCAGCTGAGTGCGCTCCCACTGGCTGAGCAGGTCGGCCGGGTTGGTGCCGTAGCGGTACCAGTCTTCAAGCCCGGCTTGATCGCCGTTGGGTGCCTGGCAGTGGACGCAATGGGCAAGGCCTTCAGCGTCCACGGCCAGGGTCATCTGCCAGCCTTCGATCGTCACATCGACCAGGCCATCGTGGCGGTGAGCGCTTATTTGCAGGGCGTGAACACCCAGGGCTGCGTCGCGCAAGCGCTGATAGGCTTCCCGCGTGCTCACGGTACCGCTACGGCTCACTGTCAGAAATTCGCCGGGGTATTGGCGCTGATGATCTCGGCCTCATCCTGGCCGATGTTCTTGAAGCTGTGGGGCAGGGTGGTGGGGATGTAGTAGCCATCGCCCGAATTGAGCACGCTGACCTGGCCATCGACCCACAATTCGACCGTGCCACGGGTGACCAGGCCGCACTCTTCGCCTTCTGCATGCACGATCGGCTCGCCCGAGTCGGCGCCCGGTGCGTACAGCTCGCGCAACATGCGCATCTGCCGTGCCTCGACACTGGCGCCGACCAGCAGCATGCGCAGGCCGTTGCGGCCCAGGTCTGGTTGCTCGCTGGCGCGGAACACGAAGCGCTCTTCCCTTACTGGCTCGTCGAAGCTGAAGAACTCCGCCAGGCTCATCGGGATGCCTTCGAGCAGTTTTTTCAGGGAGCTGACCGAAGGGCTGACGCGGTTCTGTTCGATCTGCGAGATCGTCGAGTTGGTCAGCCCGCTGCGGCGGGCCAGTTCCCGTTGGGAGAGGTTGTTGCGTTCACGCACCAGTTTGAGTCGCGTCCCCGTGTCCATAGCCGCCTTGTAATCAGAGGTGTCAAAAATAATGAGCGACGCATTAAAACACACTCTGCACGCTTGCGCGCTGTGCTTATCAGGCCCGCTTCTCGCGTGGCATCGGCCATAGCCCGACCAGCAGCAAAAGTGCAGCCACCGCCAGGAACGGCAAGCGCGGGTCGAGGGCATACACCAGCGTGCCGGCCAGTGGCCCGATTACCGCGCCCATGCCCTGGGCAGCGCCGATCGAACCGGCGGTGGCACCTTGTTCAGAGGCTTGCATGGCATTGGCGGCGAGTGCCGAGAATGCCGGGAACACAAAGCCCATGCCGGCGGCGGCGACGAAGTAGCAGGCCCACAGCCAGGGCGCCGTGGTCGCCAGTGCGCCGCAGGCAAAACCGACCGCCGAGACACTGGCACCCACCCGAATCATTTTCAATGGCGGCCACTCCAGTTGGCGCAGCACCACCTGCGCCAGGATCAGTGCCACACCCACCGTGGTCAAGGCGATGCCGGCAGCCTGGGCGGCCTCGGCCGGGCCCAGGTGCAGGCGGTCGAGGGCGAAGAAGCCGACGGTGATTTGCGACACCGTGACACTGAGCATGGCGCTGAAGGCCACCAGCAAAGGCCGGCGCAGGCGCGGATCGCTCAAGTGCACAGGGCTGGGCGCGTGGCTTTTGGCCAGTGCCTGTGACTTGAGGGTGAACAGCAGCACGAAGAACGCGCAGGCCGGCAGCAGCGACATGAGGTGGAACGGCAGGCTCAGGCTGTGCCGCGCCAGCAGTGCGGCCAGGGCCGGGCCCAGCACCAGGCCGACGGCGTTGGCGGCCCCCAGCGAGGCCATGGCCCGCGCCCGCTGCTGCGGTTCGACATGGTCGGCGATCATTGCATTGCAGGCCACCGGGATGGCGGCATAGAACGCCCCGATGCACCCGCGGGCGAGCATCAGGCCAATAAAGGCCAGGGTTGCGCCCGGCAGCCAGCGCAGCGCGCCTTCGACGAACAGGCACAACAGCCAGTAGGCGAGGGTGAAGCCTGCGCTGCCAAGCAGCAGCACGCGCCGGCGCCCGAGCCGGTCGGCCGCGCGGCCCCAGGGGCGGGCCAGCAGTACCCAGACCACACCGGCCACGGTCACGGCGGCACCGGCTTGCCAGGTGGCCATGCCGAGTTGGCGGGCGATCGGGCCGATCAGGGCGACGAAGGCCATCATCGACATGGTACAGGCCATGTTGGCCAGCAGCAGTGGGCGTAAGTCCAGGGTGCTGGCAGGAACGAGAGTGGCAGGATCCTTTGCGACGTTCATAGGGCAGTCCAGAGTTTTTAGCGAAAAGTATGCCGATCTTAATAAGAAGCATTATCGATTGCCGAACACCCTGGACCGCTTCGGCTCAGTCGCTGCGACGCAGGGGGCCAGGCCACATGCTACGCAAGACGCTGTCGCGGCGCACCAAGGCATGCATCAGGGCTGCGCCCAGGTGCAGCACAACCGTCGCGAACAGCAGGTAGCCGGCCCAGCCGTGGGCTTGGCGCAGCACGGCATACAGCTGAAGGTCATGCGGGGCGATCGCAGGCAACTGCAGGGGCCGCGGGTAACCGCCGGCCGAAAGCATCGCCCAACCCAGCAGGGGCATGGCCAGCATCAAGGCATAGAGCACCAGGTGCGAGGCCCCGGCGGCGAGCCGTTGCAGCGTTGGCAGGTCGCGTGGCAGCGGTGGGTGAGGCAGCGTCAAGCGCAGGGCAATACGCAGCAGCACCAGTACCAGCAAGGCCAGGCCTGTTGCCTTGTGCAGCTCGATCAGCAACGGATGGCGCAGTGACAGGTCGCTGACCATGCTCACGCCGATGAACAGCATGGCCACGATCAGCACGGCCATCAGCCAGTGCAGCAGGCGAGCGAGGGGATGGAAGGCTTCGGGTTTCATGGGCGGGCTCCGGTGCCGAGCGATTCGCGGCTACGGCGGTTGAACGATTCCGAATACGCGGCCGAACGGGCGGCGAGGATCGGGTCGGCGGTCGCTTCGATGCCATGGGGCAAGATCAGCGGGTCGAAGTTCAAGTCTCGGCAAGCGCCTTGTTCAGCCGCGTCCACCTGTTCGAGCACGAGCGTGCCGGCATCCACGCTGCGTCGTTGTGCAGGCCAGGGGCTGGCGGGGTCGTCCACGGCGTCGCCGGGCTCGGCCAGGACCAGGCGCAGGGTCCAGCGCAGCGGCCCTTGGGCCAGGCGCTGTTGCAGGTCATGCTGCAGGAACAGTTTGTCGTCCACCTGCCCTGGCAGCGCCGTAAACGCCGTCTGCGGCTCCAGTTGCCAGCGCACTGGCTGGGCCGCCCCGGCGGCGTCGATCAGGCGAAAGGCATTGATGCTGTGGTACTGGGTACTGGCAAAGCTGTTGCTTGGCTTGTAGCTCGCGGCCCACTGGCGGAACGCCGCGCTTTCAGGGTGAGCTGCGAAGAACGCCTGCTGCCTGGCCGGGTCCGGTTTGCCGGTGGCTGGGTCAGGCGTGCTCGCCAGTACCTGTTCATAGAAGGCTTGCGGCGTGCTCACCGCCAGCACGGGCGGGTTGTTCATGCCGGTACGCCAGACCTGCCCGTCGTCGCTGCTCAACTGAAGCGCCAGGCTGCGCACCGGGATGGCGGTGTCTGGCGCATAAGGGTTGGCGCCACCGATGGCGAAGCGGCCGATCACCGGCACCCGTGCCTGGCTGAACACCCGCGCCGTGGACAGGCTGGCAGCCTGCCCGCTGGCCTGGAAGTAGCCACTGACGCACAGGCCTTTGGCGTGGTTCTTGCGGTAGCCCGGGTAGTGCCCGGCCTGGGCTTCGAAGGTGTCGATGATGCGCTGCGGCGTCAGCTTGGCTGCGCCGATCCAGCCCGCGGCATAGGCAAAGCCGACGCCCGCTGCCAGCATCACAGCGCCGATGGCGACCAGGCGCAGGGCCTTGGCGGGGCCGTGCAAGGGTGAGTTCATGGTTGTCGTCCGGTTCAGTGAAGATGCCGGTACGACGGGGCAGGGCAAAACTTATTCCCTGGGAGGGAATAGATTTTGTTGCCGGGCGTCTGCCCCATACACTGACAACCCCAGAGGCCGGGACATTTGCCATGCACGATCTGGACGAACACCAGTGGCGCGAGCTGCTTGCACGTCTGCGCCGCTTTGCCTTGTGGTTGACGCGCGAACCCGGCAGCGCCGACGACCTGGTGCAAGCCACCGTCGAGCGCGCCTTGAGCCGCCATGGTCAGCAACGCGAGGCAGAGGCGCTGCGCGCCTGGCTGTTCACCATCCTTTACCGGCTGTTTCTCGACGGCAAGCGTCGCGACCGCCTGCATGCCCGTTGGCTGTCCTGGTTTGGCCGTGCCGAGGTGGAAAGCGAGCCGGTCGGCGGCAATATCGAGGCCATCGTCCTGGCCCAGGCTGACCTGCAGGCGTTTGCCCGGTTGTCTGCCGAGCAGCGTGCCTTGCTGTTGCTGGTGAGCATCGAAGGCTTGAGTTACAAGGAGGCCGCCCAGGCTTTGGGCATCCCCATCGGTACTGTGATGTCGCGCTTGTCGCGCGCCCGCAATGCCTTGCGCGAACTGACCGAGGGCAACCCTCAACCCCCGGCCTTGCGGAGACTGAAATGACGCGCCTGATCCCCAGCGAAGACGAATTGCATGCTTATGTCGATGAACGCCTGGCGCCGGGGCGTCGGGCCGAAGTGCAGGCCTGGCTTACGGCCAACCCGCAGCAAGCGGCCAGGGTCGAGGCGTGGCGCAGTGATGCCCGCCGCCTGCGTGCGGCATTGGCCGGCCTGGGTGAACAACCAGGGGCTGCGCAACTCGACCTGGGCCAGCTGCGCCTGCGGCTGCGCCAGCGTCGTCAACGGCGCTGGGCGTCGGCGGCGGTGTTGC
>NZ_JANIAG010000036.1:0-38191 GCF_028682155.1 Pseudomonas sp. 39004 | reverse complement strand
CCCTGCTCGGTCTGGATGATGCATCTGACTTGCGACGCGTCGTTAGCGCCCTTCGACGCCAACAAGCGACCGCCCGATTCCCCAAGGCGCAGTTCAATGCGCACCGACGGCGGCCAAGGCGCCAGTTCATTGATCAGCTCCAAGGCCAGGCGCTGGGTATCGAAATTGACCTCACCTTCGTGCTCGAACCCCATCAGTGCGCGGTCCAGCCGACTTTCCCGCAAGAACCAGCGTGCACGCTCGGCCATTGCCAATGGCACACGACCACTGGTCAGCAACGCCTTGATTTGCTCACCGTTTGCCAGCTCGAGAATTTCTTCGGCGCAACGCACGGACAAGCCCGGAAATACCCTGGTCAGTATTGCGCCGGCAGCAGAGGGTACAGCCTGGCGAATAGCCAGCTCGCGCTCGAAAGCGGCGCCACGCAGGTGCGGCTCAAGTGCATGGCACTCGTGGCGTGCATGGGCATCGAGCAGCCGTGCAGGGGCTGGCGCCTCTTGCAGGTGCAGATGGCGCAACTGATTGTGTTCGAGCCCGGTTACCCGAAGCAGCGTTTCGGCGGTCTGGTCAGAGGCTTGCGCGAAGTCCCCGCCAAATCTGCGCATCAGCGGGCCGCCGCCATCGAGGTGATGAGCCGAGAGCGGCCGGTCCGCCAACCTGAAGCGGCCCTCGCCTTCGTGCAGGGGCGTGAGCGCATCGACAAACGGCACCCGTTCCAGCACCCGGCCCACACCCACTACCCCGACGCCCACCACGGCACCGACAGCAAGGTTCTCTGCCACGCCAAACAGGTGATCCAGTGCCCCTTGGCGGTCCCCTATCCGCCAATCGGTATAGCCTTTGTAGACTTCGCTGACCACGTCCACTGCAGCCACGGCGAACATCACCTCCCCCAATACCGGAATGAACAGCGCAGCCAGGTTGAGCACATCGAGCCCCGCACTCTTGAGCGTTTCCAGCCGCTGATAGCGCTCGATGGCGGTTTCGTCGGCAGTGGGTACCGCCAGGATTCTTGCATCATCAAGCATCTTGTCCACCTGCAAGCCACGCAGATAGGCGAACAAGGGCGTATTGATGGCGAAGTTGCGCCCATCCAGAACAGCTGGCGTTTGCACGCTGCTGGCTTCGATAAGGCGCTCCAGGGTGGCGGTGAAGGCCGGCCGGTCACGTTCACTGATGAAGCGACTGAAAAAGGATCGGTAATGAGGCGCACGCAGCCGTTTGGCCAACCACTGGTACAAGGCCTCCCATGAGGCATGCTTGGCCACCGGCCGATTCGGGTCCTGCGGTATCCAGCTGATGACCCCCATCAGCGGCCCTTCGGCGTGCTCGCGCAGTTCCAGGGTGACGAGCCCATGGATACGCTTACCCAACAGAAACAACTGCCGGGGTGTGACACCACCCGGGATCGCCGGCACGATGGGTTTGCTTGCGAATACCGGTAACAAGCGCAAGTAGTCGGCTTCCTCCAACTCAGACTTGATCCTTGCCACACGCACTGCAACGTCCAACTTGGCGCGCAGGCTTTCTTCAAACATGCGTTCCACCGCTACACGGGCAAAATCCTCAGGCGCCGTGGGCCTGCTTTTGGGAAACAATTGCGTGCGCAGCATTTGCTGGTACCGCCCGCCAATATCCAAGTCTCTGCAGCAGCGGGCAAACGCCTCGAATTCCAGCGGCAATCTCGCCCCGTGGGTGTCCTGCAAATAGGCTCGACGACGCAATGAGGGGACGGTCTCACTTTCATGAAAATTGTGCAGCGCCGCCGTCAGCAGCGGTTGCACGCTATGGACTGTCCTCCAGGGGGTATGCAGCCGCGGTGCTGCGCTGGGCATGGGCACATCGTCTTCGATATAGACCTGCATGCTTCGCACATCGACATCGGCCAGGCCGTTGGCGCGCAACGCCTGCTCGAGCAGCGGCGAGGCAAAGACCTCAAGACCGGGAATGCTTGCCAACCTGTTCCTGACCTGCTCCGCAGCAGCCTGCTGTTGGCGCAGCGCCCGGTGCAAGGTCAGAAGAAGATCGACATTGGCAGTTCTCAGCCAATCCGCAAGCTGGCGGGCAATGAAGGCATCGACGGAATCGGAGGGGATCGGAATGACGGACACGGCATGCGCTCCTGATGATGAGGCAGCCAGCTCAACATTTTCGTTTCATGCCGGTGTGTTACTTAAAGCTGACGCCCCCGTTCGGATTGCCGAACGAAAAAAACCCACGCATTCGGCGTTCCGACTATGGGTTAATCCTGAAAAACCTTGAGATAGGGCTGATGCCCAGGCTTTTCGGGGGGTTATGATCATTCACAGAGCTTGGCACGAGTCATGCTCTACACTTGGAAGCCGAATGCACCGCTTCATGCTGTATTCGTTGAACGAAAGAGTCCGCCAACGGCTCCATAAAAAAAACAAACACGTCGAGGAAAATTTGATGCGTATCGTTCGTCAATTGCTGGGCGCCGCCATCGCGGCTGCAGTCATCGCTTCGCCTGTCATGGCCGAGGAGCTGACCGGCACCCTGAAGAAGATCAAGGACTCGGGCACCATCACACTGGGGCACCGTGACTCATCCATTCCATTTTCCTACCTGGCAGGCAGCACCACGCCCGTCGGCTACTCCCACGACATCCAGCTCGCTGTGGTCGAAGCGCTGAAGAAGCAGCTGGGCACCGACATCAAGGTCAAGTACAACCTCGTCACCTCCCAGACCCGTATTCCTCTGGTACAGAACGGCACCGTCGACCTGGAATGCGGCTCCACCACCAACAACGTCGAGCGCCAGCAGCAGGTCGGTTTCTCGGTCGGCATCTTTGAAGTCGGTACCCGTCTGCTGACCAAGGTCAAGGACGGTCAGCCATCCTATAAAGACTTCCCGGACCTGGCCGGCAAGAACGTGGTGACCACCGCCGGTACCACCTCCGAGCGCATCCTCAAGGCGATGAACGCCGACAAGCAGATGAAGATGAACGTGATTTCCGCCAAGGACCACGGTGAAGCCTTCAACATGCTCGAAAGCGGCCGCGCCGTGGCCTTCATGATGGACGACGCCCTGCTGGCCGGTGAAATGGCCAAGGCGCGTAAACCTGCGGATTGGGTCATCACCGGTACTCCACAGTCGTACGAAATCTACGGCTGCATGGTGCGCAAGGAAGACGCTGCGTTCAAGAAAGCGGTCGACGAGGCCATCGTGGGCTACTTCAAATCGGGTGAAGTCAACAAGAGCTACGACAAGTGGTTCATGCAACCGATCCCGCCAAAAGGCCTGAATCTGCAATTCCAGATGAGCGACGAACTGAAAAAACTGATCGCCGAGCCGACCGACAAGGCCGCGGACGAGAAGAAGTCCTGATCCTCAGATAGTGGCCTGGTGCGCAAGCGCACGAATCTATTCTGCAGGCCACTCATTAGTGTCTAACCTTTCATCCGAGGGCGCCGAGCGCCCCCGGATGCTCGAAGGTGCCCGTGAAACAACCGTCTGAGGGGAAATCCCGATGAATTACAACTGGGACTGGGGCGTGTTCTTCAAGTCCACCGGCGTGGGCAGCGAAACCTATCTGGACTGGTACATCACCGGCCTGGGCTGGACCATCGCCATCGCCATCACCGCCTGGATCATCGCACTGCTGCTGGGGTCGGTACTCGGCGTCATGCGTACCGTGCCTAACCGCCTTGTATCGGGCATCGCCACCGCCTACGTGGAGCTGTTCCGTAACGTACCGTTGCTGGTGCAATTGTTCATCTGGTACTTCCTGGTACCGGACCTGCTGCCCGAGGGCCTGCAGGAATGGTTCAAGCAGGACCTCAACCCGACCACCTCGGCGCTGATCAGCGTAGTTGTCTGCCTGGGCCTGTTCACCGCCGCGCGAGTCTGCGAACAGGTGCGGACCGGTATCCAGGCGCTGCCCCGCGGCCAAGAGGCCGCCGCCCGCGCCATGGGCTTCAGCCTGCCGCAGATCTACACCAACGTGCTGCTGCCGCAAGCGTACCGGATCATCATTCCGCCGCTCACCTCCGAGTTTCTCAACGTGTTCAAGAACTCCTCGGTGGCCTCGCTGATCGGCCTGATGGAGCTGCTGGCACAGACCAAACAGACGGCGGAATTTTCCGCCAACCTGTTCGAGGCATTTACCCTGGCCACGCTGATCTACTTCACCCTGAACATGGGCCTGATGCTGCTCATGCGCCTGGTCGAGAAGAAAGTCGCCGTGCCTGGCCTGATTTCCGTGGGGGGCAAGTAAATGGACATGGATTTCAGCGAAATCATCCCGGCCCTGCCTGCCCTGTGGGGCGGCATGGTCATGACCCTGCAATTGATGGTCATGGGCGTGGTCGGCGGCATCGCGCTCGGCACCCTGCTGGCATTGATGCGCCTGTCGTCGAGCAAGCTGCTGTCGCGTGTGGCGGGTGCCTACGTCAACTACTTCCGCTCGATCCCGCTGCTGCTGGTGATCACCTGGTTCTACCTGGCGGTGCCGTTCGTGCTGCGCTGGATCACCGGCGAAGATACCCCCGTCGGTGCGTTCACCTCCTGCGTCGTCGCGTTCATGATGTTCGAGGCAGCGTACTTCTGCGAAATCGTCCGCGCCGGCGTGCAGTCGATTTCCAAAGGGCAGATGGGTGCCGCTCAAGCACTGGGCATGAATTACGCCCAGACCATGCGCCTGATCATCCTGCCCCAGGCCTTCCGCAAGATGACCCCGTTGCTGCTGCAGCAGAGCATCATCCTGTTCCAAGACACCTCGCTGGTGTATACCGTGGGCCTGGTCGACTTCCTCAACTCGGCACGCTCCAACGGCGACATCATCGGGCGCTCCCATGAGTTCCTGATCTTCGCCGGGGTCGTCTACTTCATCATCAGCTTCTCCGCTTCGTGGCTGGTCAAGCGCCTGCAAAAAAGGATCACCGTATGATTTCCATCAAGAACGTCAACAAGTGGTACGGCGACTTCCAGGTATTGACCGACTGCAGCACCGACGTCAAGAAAGGTGAAGTGGTGGTAGTGTGCGGCCCGTCGGGCTCGGGCAAGTCCACCCTGATCAAGTGCGTCAACGCCCTGGAACCGTTCCAGAAAGGCGACGTGGTGGTCGATGGCACCTCGATTGCCGACCCGAAGACCAACCTGCCCAAGCTGCGTTCGCGGGTCGGCATGGTGTTCCAGCACTTCGAGCTGTTTCCGCACCTGACCATCACCGAGAACCTGACCATTGCTCAGCGCAAGGTACTTGGCCGCAGCGAGGCGGAAGCCACCAAGAAGGGCCTGGCCCTGCTCGAACGCGTCGGCCTCAGCGCCCATGCCAAGAAGCACCCCGGCCAGCTCTCCGGCGGCCAGCAGCAACGTGTGGCGATCGCCCGCGCCCTGGCGATGGACCCGATCGTCATGCTGTTCGACGAACCGACCTCGGCACTGGACCCGGAAATGGTCAGCGAGGTGCTGGATGTGATGGTGCAACTGGCCCACGAAGGCATGACCATGATGTGCGTGACCCACGAGATGGGCTTTGCCCGCAAGGTCGCCAACCGGGTCATCTTCATGGACAAGGGCAGCATCATCGAAGACTGCACCAAAGAGGAATTCTTCGGTGACCAGAGCGCCCGCGACCAGCGCACCCAGCACTTCCTGAGCAAGATCCTGCAACACTAAGTCGGCCTCCAGCCCCGCTGCTCGCCCCCTCCGGGCAGCGGAAGCTGGTCGTGACAAGGCCACTGTGATGAAATGCGACCCTTCGCTACTGCTCCCTGCCAAGCCTGCCGTGAATTCCCGCCTGATCCGCCAATTGCTGTTGCCGCCTTTGATCATCCTGCTGATGGTCGGCTTGGGGCTGGCCGGTTACCTGGTCAGCGAGAGCAACGGCATCCGCACCTTGAGCGAAAACGGTGAACGTCAGCTGGAGCTGCACGCGCGCACGGTCGAAAGCGAGATCAGCAAGTACACCTACCTGCCCAGCCTGCTGGAGCTTGAAGACAGCGTCTCGCACCTGCTCACCGACCCTGACGGCGGCTCCCGCCAGGCCGTCAACGAATACCTCGAAGGTTTGAATCGGCGCAGCCGCAGCCGGGCGATCTTCGTCCTCGACACCAATGGCCGGGTGCAGGCCACCAGCAACTGGCGCGATGCCGATTCGTTCCTCGGTGAAGACCTGTCGTTCCGGGCCTATTTCCAGACGGCCGTGCGCGGCGAACCCGGGCGCTTCTACGGCATCGGCAGCACCACCGGCGAGGCTGGCTACTACCTGGCCCACGGGCTGGAAGAACACGGCAAGATCATTGGCGTGGCGGTGATCAAGGTGCGCCTGGATACCCTTGAGGAGCGCTGGCAGCGGGCCCGCCTGGAGGCTTTCGTCAGTGACGAAAACGGTATCATCATCCTCTCCAGTGACCCGGCGCGGCGCCTGAAATCGGTGCGCCCGCTGACCCCGCAAATCAAAGAGCGCCTGGCGCGCAGCCTGCAGTATTACTGGTGGCCGTTGAACGAGCTGCAACCACTGGCGCGGGAAACCCTGGCCGATGGCGTCGAGAAGCTGACCTTCCCGGCCAACAGCGAAACGGTTCAGGGCAAGGCCCATGAAGTGGCCTACCTGGCACAAACCCGGCGCCTGGTCGATACCCCGTGGCATTTCACCCTGCTGACCCCGCTGCAGGACTTGCGCCGTGAATCCATGGTGCAGGGCATCCTGGTTGGGGTGGCATTCGCCCTGCTGGCGATTCTGGGTATCGCCTGGAATGAACGGCGCAAGGTCATCGCCACCCGCCTGGCCGCCCGTGAGGCGCTGCAGGAAGCCAACAGCCAGCTCGAACGGCGTATCACCGAGCGCACCGCCGACCTGCGCGCCAGCAATGAACGGCTCAAGGGGCAGATCCGCGAGCGCCGGCATGCCGAGCAAACCCTGCGCCACGCCCAGGACGAGCTGGTCCAGGCAGGCAAGCTGGCCGCCATCGGGCAGATGTCCACCAGCATCGCCCACGAACTCAACCAGCCCTTGGCCGCGTTGCGCACCTTGTCGGGCAACACCGTGCGCTTCCTCGAACGCGGCGCACTGGAAACGGCCAGCACCAACCTGCGCACCATGAACGACCTGATTGATCGCATGGGCCGCATCACCGCCAGCCTGCGATCGTTCGCCCGCCGTGGCGACGACAGTGGCCAGGCGTCGCTGGCCAAGGCAGTGGACGCTTCATTGCAGGTGCTGGCCAACCGCATCAGTGGCTGCCACTTGCAGTTGCACCATCAGTTCGAAGACCAGCAGCTGGCCATTGACCAGACCCGCCTGGAGCAGATCCTGGTCAACCTGATCGGCAACGCCCTCGACGCCATGGCCACCCAGCCCCTGCCAGAGCTGTGGCTGGAAGGCGAACTGCAGGGCGACAAATATCGCCTGCGGGTGCGCGACAATGGCCATGGCATCGACGCCGAGGCGCGCAAGCACCTGTTCGAACCCTTCTTCACCACCAAACCCGGCGAACACGGCCTGGGCCTGGGCCTGACCTTGTCGGCGAGCCTTGCTGCCGCCGCCAAGGGCAGCCTGAACGTCGAGCACCCCGCCAGTGGCGGCACGGCCTTTGTCCTGGCCCTGCCCCTGGTATCCCCCCCTAGCGAACCGGCGGAGCACCCATGAACCAAGCGCCTCTTACCGTCCTGATCGTCGAAGACGACCCGCATGTGCTGCTCGGCTGCCAGCAGGCGCTGGCGCTGGAAGACATCGCCTGTGAAGGGGTCGGCAGCGCCGAACAGGCCCTGGAACGCATCAGCGACGACTTCGCCGGCATCGTCGTCAGCGATATCCGCTTGCCGGGCATCGACGGCCTCGAACTGCTCAACCGCCTCAAAGCCCGCGACCGCAGCCTGCCCGTGGTGCTGATCACCGGCCATGGCGACATCGACATGGCGGTCGGCGCCATGCGCAATGGCGCCTATGACTTCATGGAGAAACCCTTCTCGCCTGAGCGCCTGGTCGATGTGGTGCGCCGCGCCCTCGAACATCGCGGCCTTTCCCGCGAAGTGGTGGCCCTGCGCCGCCAACTGGCCGAACAGAGCAGCCTGGAGGGTCGCATCATTGGCCGCTCGGCAGCCATGGAGCAGCTGCGCGAGTTGATCGCCAATGTGGCCGACACCTCGGCCAACGTGCTGATCGAAGGCGAGACCGGCACCGGCAAGGAACTGGTCGCCCGCTGCCTCCACGACTTCAGCCGCCGCCAGGGCCAGCCCTTCGTGGCCCTGAACTGCGGGGGCCTGCCCGAGAACCTGTTCGAAAGCGAGATCTTCGGCCACGAAGCCAACGCCTTCACCGGTGCGGGCAAACGCCGAATCGGCAAGATCGAACACGCCAACGGCGGCACGCTGTTCCTCGACGAAGTCGAAAGCATGCCGATCAACCTGCAGATCAAACTGCTGCGGGTGTTGCAGGAGCGCACCCTGGAACGGCTGGGCTCGAACCAGAGCATTGCGGTGGATTGCCGGGTGATCGCCGCGACCAAGGCCGACCTCGATGCCATGGGCCAGAACGGGCAGTTTCGCAGCGACCTGTACTACCGGCTGAACGTGGTGACGCTGGAACTACCGCCACTGCGCGAACGCCGCGAAGACATCCTGCAACTGTTCGAACACTTCCTGCAGCAATCGGCCCTGCGCTTCGACCGCGAAACGCCGACCTTGGACAGCCAGACCCTGTCGCGGCTGATGGCCCATGACTGGCCCGGCAACGTGCGCGAACTGCGCAACGTGGCCGAGCGTTATGCCTTGGGCCTGCCGGCGTTCAAGAAAGGCCCGAGTGGTGGCGCCAGCCAGGGGCTGGGCTTTTCCGAAGCCGTTGAGGCTTTCGAGCGCAACCTGCTCAGCGATGCCCTGCAGCGCACCGGCGGCAACCTCAGCCAGGCCAGCCAGGAGCTGGGCATGGCCAAGACCACGCTGTTCGACAAAGTGAAAAAGTACGGGCTGGGCTGAAAGATCGGCGTCGCCCTCTTCGCGGACAAAACCGCTCTTAAAGGCCTGCGATATGCGTCGCGTCCTGCCGGTGTGACTGCAGGTAAGGCAGCACCGCCCCCAGCAACGGCGCCTTGAACGGCTCCTGGAAGCGGTGCGCCAACCCCGGTATCAAGCGCAACTGACTACCCTGGATATGCGCTGCCAGGTGCACCCCATGCATCACCGGCAACAAGGGGTCGGCCGTGCCATGCACCACAAGTGTCGGCACGCGCAACTGGTTGAGCAGCGCTACCCGGCTCGGTTCGGCAAGGATCGCCATGATCTGGCGCTTGGCACCCTCAGGGTTGAACGCCCGGTCATAGGCCACGGCCGCCTGTTGCATCAACGCCGCACGGTCATCGTGTACCTCGGGGCTGCCCAGGGCTGCCAGCAAATCAGCCTGCTGTTCGATGGCCACCTCGCGGTTCGGCGCACTGCGCCGGGCCAGCAACTGCACCAGGGCCGGATCTGGCGCGGGCAACCCTGCGGCCCCCGAGCTGGACATCACCAGCGTCAGGCTACGCACCCGCTCCGGCGCCATCGCCGCCAGGTGCTGCGCGATCATCCCCCCCATGCTGACCCCCAGCACATGAAATTGGTCTATGCCCAGTGAGTCCATCAGGCGCAGCCCATCCCCGGCCATGTCGGTCAGCGTATACGGCGCGGCGACTGGCAAGCCCAGCTTGTAGCGCAGCAGCTCGACGGTCAGGTTGGCGGAAGGGGGCAGTTGGTTCCAGCGTGACAGGCCAACATCGCGGTTGTCATAGCGAATGACCCGAAACCCCTGGCGGCACAAGGCCTCGACCACGTCGTCCGGCCAGTGGATCAGTTGCCCGCCCAGGCCCATGACCAGCAGCAGTGCCGGGTCTCGGGCTGCACCTACGCTCTGGTAGACCAGGCTCAGCTCACCCAGCTCCGCCCGCTGAGCCGCCACGTGAACGTCGCAGCGCTGCTCGGCGAAGCTCGCCGGCACGCTGACAAGGAAGAACAAAAACAGCAGAAAAGCCCGCATGAAAGAAACACCAGAATGCAGATCCCCAGTAGAACGCGAGTCTGATGAAAATCATTCAAGCGCGCTGCCACAGTTCAATGACAATTTCGTGAACCTCGCCAGGCGGTCAGTGTGGCATCACACGTAAACCCTGATGACAGCCAGGCCAACTTGAGCCAGACTCAACGACTACCCCGTTTCCTCCCGTATTCCCAATGGAAAGTCGTTGTGCTTGAAATTCGCCACCTGAAAACCCTTCATGCCCTGCGCGAGTCCGACAGCCTGGTGGAGGCCGCCGAGCGCCTGCACCTGACGCAGTCAGCCCTGTCGCACCAGTTCAAGGAGCTCGAAGAGCGCCTTGGCCTGCCGCTGTTCGTGCGCAAGACCAAGCCGATCCGCTTTACCAGCGCCGGGCTGCGCCTGCTGCAACTGGCCGATGCCACCTTGCCGCTGCTGCGCGGCGCCGAGCGTGACATCGCCCGCCTGGCCGGCGGCACCGCCGGGCGCCTGCACATGGCCATCGAATGCCATAGCTGCTTCCAATGGCTGATGCCGACCATCGACCAGTTCCGCGATGCCTGGCCGGAAGTGGAGCTGGACCTGGCCTCAGGGTTCGCCTTCGCCCCGCTGCCAGCCCTGGCCCGGGGTGACCTGGACTTGGTGGTCACCTCCGACCCGCTGGACCTGGCCGGTATCACCTACGTACCACTGTTCACCTACGAAGCCATGATCGCCGTCGCCAACCAGCATCCGCTGGCCAGCAAGCCTTACATCGTGCCGCAGGACCTGCTCGACCAGACCTTGATCACGTACCCGGTGGAACGCGACCGCCTGGACATCTTCACCCGCTTCCTGGAGCCGGCCGACATCGAACCGGCCGCCGTGCGCACCTCCGAGCTGACCGTGATGATGATGCAACTGGTTGCCAGCGGCCGTGGGGTGTGTGGCATGCCGCACTGGGCGCTGCACGAGTACAGCTCGCGCGGCTATGTGAAGGGCAAGCGCCTGGGCGAAAAGGGCCTGTTCGCCACGCTTTATGCGGCCGTGCGCACCGACATGCTCGATGCACCGTACATGCGCGACTTCCTGTTGACCGCCAAGGACACCTCGTTCGCCACCCTGGACGGGGTCAGCGCGGTACGCTGACCGCTTTGCGGTAGAGCGGCAGGATCAAGTCGCGGGTCAATGGTGCCAGCTCAAGAGCGGGCGCCTGGTCGGCGGCCAACCAGACCACTTCTTCGATTTCTGCTGCTGGGACCACGGCCTCGGCACTGTCGACCCGAAACAGCTCGGCCTGCACCTCATGGCCTGGCTCGTTGGCCGCCGGGGCGCTGAAGCGGCCCAGGGGGATGGCCTGGGCGGGGTCGATGCGCAGGCCCAACTCTTCGTGCAGTTCGCGTACCAGTGCGGCCACCGGCGTTTCCCCTGCATCGATCTTGCCCCCAGGCTGCATGAAGGCCTGGGTGCCGCGTTTGCGGACCAGCAGGGTGCGGCCCTGGGGGTCGATCAGCAGGGCGGCGGCAATGCGGATGGTCTTGGTCATGGGATGGGCTCACAGGCAAAGCCAGAGAGCATCCCATGGGGCTCATGGCCAGACAAGCACAGGCAGCCTCCCCCACGCACAGACGAACGGCCCCTTGCCAACCCGCCGCCGACCCTCCATAACCAACACATGAACCTGCCCGCCCAACAGCACCCGGTGCTCGCACTGTTCCACCCCGCCGTCGGCACCTGGTTCCGTCGCCACTTCGCCACGGTCACCGACGCCCAGGCCCGTGCCTGGCCATTGATTCACGCCGGTGAATCGATGCTGCTGGCCGCGCCGACCGGTTCGGGCAAGACCTTGAGCGCCTTCCTCGCGGTGCTCGATGAGCTGTTCCGCCAAGGCCTTGAACACGGCGGCGAACTGCCTGCACAGACGCAGGTGGTCTACGTCTCGCCGCTCAAGGCCCTGTCCAACGATATTCGCCTGAACCTGCAGGCCCCGCTCGAAGGCATCAGCCAGGCGCTCGAAGACCAGGGCCTGAAAGCGCCCCGTATCACCACCGCCGTGCGCACTGGCGACACGCCGCAAAAAGAACGTGCAGCCATGCGCAAGCTCGCCCCGCACATCCTGGTGACCACGCCAGAGTCACTCTATGTGCTGATGGGCTCGGCCTCGGGCCGTGCCGGCCTTGCCAGTGTGCACACGGTGATTGTCGATGAGATTCACGCCCTGGCCGGCAACAAACGCGGCGCCCATCTGGCGCTGACCCTGGAGCGCCTGCAAGCCCTCGCCGAACGGCCCTTGCGGCGCATCGGCCTGTCCGCCACGCAGCGGCCGGTGGAGCGCGTGGCGCAGTTTCTGGTGGGGCATCAGCGCCCCTGTGCGATCGTCGACATCGGCCACGCACGCACGCGCGACCTGGCCCTGGAAGTACCACCAGTGCCCCTGGGTGCGGTGATGGCCACCGACGTGTGGAACCTGGTCTACGACCGCCTGGCAACCCTGGCCCGCGAACACCGCACGACGTTGGTTTTCGTCAACACCCGGCGCCTGGCCGAACGCCTGACCCGCCACCTCAGCGACCGCCTGGGCAAAGAAGCTGTGGCCGCGCACCACGGCAGCCTGGCCAAGGAACTGCGCCTGGACGCCGAACAGCGCCTGAAGCAGGGCCAGTTGCAGGTGCTGGTGGCCACGGCTTCCCTGGAGCTGGGCATCGATATCGGCGATGTCGACCTGGTCTGCCAGATCGCCTCGCCAGGTTCGATCGCAGCCTTTTTGCAACGTGTCGGCCGCTCGGGCCACCAGGTCGAGGGCATTCCCAAAGGCCGGCTGTTCCCGACTTCGCGGGACGACCTGATCGAATGCACGGCCCTGCTCGACTGTGTGCGCCGAGGCGAGCTCGACCAGCTGCACATCGCCAAGGCCCCCCTGGATGTACTGGCCCAGCAAATCGTCGCCGAAGCCAGCAACCAGCCGTGGCTGGAGCAGGCGCTGTTCGACTGCCTGCGCCAGGCAACGCCCTACGCCGAACTCGACGCGCAGCACTACCAGGCGCTGCTGAGCATGCTTGCCGAGGGCTACAACGGCCGCCAAGGCATCCGTAGCGCCTACCTGCACCGCGACGCGGTGAGCGGCACCTTGCGCGGCCGTCGCGGCAGCCAGCTGACGGCCTTGACCAGTGGCGGCACCATCCCCGAGACCGCCGACTACGCCGTGCTGCTCGAACCCCAGGCGCTGAGCATCGGCAGCGTCAACGAAGATTTCGCGGTAGAAAGCATTGCCGGCGATATTTTCCAGTTGGGCAATGCCTCGTACCGGATCCTGCGGGTCGAACCTGGCCGCGTGCGGGTCGAGGACGCCCATGGCCTGCCGCCCACTATTCCGTTCTGGCTGGGGGAAGCGCCGGGGCGCAGCGATGAGCTGTCAGCAGCGGTCGCCCGCTTGCAGGCACGCATCGACGAGCGGCTGGGGTTGCCGGGTGCCGATAGCGCTACGTTGCTGCAATGGCTGCAGCGTACCTTCGAACTGGGCGAAGACAGCGCCAGCCAGTTGCTCGATTACCTGGGGCGCACGCGGGCAGTACTGGGCGCCCTGCCCTCGCAACAGACGCTGATCATGGAGCGCTTCTTCGACGAGTCCGGCGGCACCCAGCTGATCATCCACTCGCCCTATGGCAGCCGTATCAACCGCGCCTGGGGCCTGGCCCTGCGCAAGCGCTTCTGCCGCACGTTCAATTTCGAGCTGCAAGCGGCGGCCAGCGAAGATGCCATCGTGCTGTCGCTGTCCACCAGCCACAGTTTCGCCCTGGACGAAGTGTGGCGCTACCTGACCAGCCGCAGTGCCGAACAGGTCCTCATCCAGGCCCTGCTCGACGCGCCGCTGTTCGGTGTGCGTTGGCGCTGGAACGCTGCCGTGGCCATGGCCTTGCCGCGCTTCGTCGGTGGGCGCAAGGTGGCCCCGCAGATCCAGCGGATGAAAAGCGAAGACCTGATTGCGTCGGTGTTCCCCGACCAGATCGCCTGCCTGGAAAACATCGTCGGCGAACGGCAGATCCCCGATCATCCGCTGGTCGAGCAGACCCTCGACGACTGCCTGCACGAGGCCATGGACAGCGAAGGCTGGCTGGCCCTGCTGCAGCGTATGGAGAGCGGCGAGGTGCGCATGCTCAGCCGCGACCTGCCGGCACCGTCACCGCTGGCCTCGGCCATCCTCAACGCCAGGCCCTACGCGTTTCTGGACGATGCGCCGCTGGAAGAACGCCGAACCCAGGCGGTACTCAACCGGCGCTGGAACGATGTGCGCAGTGGCGATGATCTTGGCGCGCTGGACGCCGACGCCATCCGCGCCGTGGAAGACGAGGCCTGGCCGCAACCGGTCAACGCCGATGAGATGCACGAGGCGTTGATGAGCCTGGGCGCCATCACCCAGCCTGAAGCCCAGGCCAACGCCAGTTGGGCCCTCCTGCTGCGGCAACTGGCCAAGGCAGGCCGAGCCTTGCACCTGCCCGATCGACAGCTCTGGCTGGCCCGTGAGCGCCTGAACCTGCTGCAGGCGCTGTATCCGGGTGCAGCCACAGAGCCTGCCTTGAACCTGCTGCCCGGCTTTGATCAGGCCATCGACGCCGACACTGCGCTGAGCGAGCTGCTGCGCGCCCGTCTGGGAGGTCACGGCCCGCAGACCTTGGCGCAGATCGCCACCCCCTTGGGCAAACCCCTCCCGGACATCGAGCAGGCCCTGGCTCGCCTGGAAAGCGAAGGCTATGTGCTGCGCGGCCATTTCAGCCCAGGTGCACACGACCTGCAGTGGTGCGAGCGCCACTTGCTGGCGCGCATCCACCGCTACACGGTCAAACGCCTGCGCCGGGAGATAGAACCGGTCAGCCTGCAGGACTTCATGCGCTTTCTGTTCGATTGGCAGCACCTGGCCGCAGACGAACGCCTGCGCGGGCCGCAGGCAGTGGCCGAGGTACTGGGCCAACTGCAGGGGTTTCCCAGCGCAGCGGGCGCCTGGGAAGCCGAGCTGTTGCCTGCGCGGATCAAGGACTACAGCCCGCACTGGCTCGACGACGCGTGCCGCAGCGGGCAGTTCGCCTGGAGCCGCCTGGCAGCGACGCAGTCGAGCAGCACCTTGGCCAGCACCCCGCTGGTGTTGTTGCCCAGGGACCAGCTCAATACCTGGCGCAGCCTCGCGCCAGCCCCTTGCCCTGAGGCGCTAGGCCCGCGCGCGCAACGTGTGCATGAAGCGCTGAAAGCGGAAGGTGCGCTGTTCTTCGATGAACTGGCCAAAGAGGCGCACCTGTTGCCCAGTGAGCTGGAAACGGCACTGCAGGAGCTGGTGGGCTCAGGTTTGGTCGGCGCCGACAGCTTCACCGGCCTGCGCAGCCTGATCACACCAGCGGCCAAACGCGCGCCACGCCACAGCCGCCGCGGCCATGCGCCGTTTTCGAACAGCATGGCCCACGCCGGGCGCTGGGCGTTGTTGCGGCGCGGTGCCGCCAGCTTGGACGAAGACCAGCGCCTGGAACACATTGCCCGCACCCTGCTGCGCCGCTACGGGGTGATCTGCTGGCGACTGCTGGAACGCGAGAGCGATGTGCTGCCCCCGTGGCGAGCGTTGCTGCGCTGTTATCACCGACTGGAAGCCCGCGGCGAAATCCGTGGCGGGCGGTTTATCGCCGGGTTGGCCGGCGAGCAGTTCGCCTTGCCGGAGGCAGTAGGCCTGTTGCGGCAAGTGCGACGGCGTGAGCCGGAGGGCGCCCTGGTGATGGTCAGTGCCAGCGACCCGCTGAACCTGGTGGGCTCGCTACTGCCGGGGGCCAAGGTACCGGCCGTGAGCGGCAATCGCTTGCTGTACCGCGATGGGGTACCCGTAGCGATGCGGGTTGCCGGGCGATACCAATTCCTCATCGACGCGTCGTTGGAAGAACAGCAAGCCTGGCGCCACCGGCTGTTACTCAAGCAGCACGACTGAGCACCCAGCCCGTTGTGCGAATGATTTTCGATACCCCGATTTTCATTTTCACTACCGCCCAACCGGGCTATGGTCGGGGTTTGCCCCAGGCCCCTGAGCCTGACCGCGCCATCGCAAGGACCCCGTATGAGCCTGTCACTTCTCAGCCGCTACGCCTTCTTCGCCGCCTGTGTACTGTTCACCCTGGCGAGCCTGCCGTTCACCCACCACGAGTGGTTGTGGCCCTTCACCCTGACCACTGCCGTACTCAGCCTGATCGGCGTGTTCGACTTGCTGCAAAAGCGCCATGCAGTCCGCCGCAACTACCCGATCCTCGGCAACATCCGCTACCTGGTCGAGGGCATTCGCCCGGAAATCCGCCAGTACCTACTCGAAGCCGACAGCGACGCCCTGCCCTTCTCCCGCGCCCAGCGCTCGCTGGTGTATGCCCGGGCCAAGAACGAAGCCTCGGACAAACCCTTCGGCACCCTGATCGACGTCTACCAGTCCGGCTTCGAATTTATCGGCCACTCCATGCGCCCGGCACCGCTGACCGACCCAGCAGGTTTTCGCATCGTCGTCGGCGGGCCGCAGTGCAGCCAGCCGTATTCGGCGTCGATCTTCAACATTTCGGCGATGAGTTTCGGTTCACTCAGCGCCAACGCCATCCGCGCCCTGAACGAAGGCGCCAAGCTGGGCAACTTCGCCCATGACACCGGCGAAGGCAGCATCAGCCCCTACCACCGTGAACACGGTGGCGACCTGGTGTGGGAGCTGGGCAGCGGCTACTTTGGCTGCCGTACCGCAGACGGGCGTTTCGACCCGGAACGCTTCGCCGCCCAGGCACGTACCCCCCAGGTACGGATGATCGAAATCAAGATGAGCCAAGGCGCCAAGCCCGGCCACGGCGGCATCCTGCCCAAGCACAAGGTGACCCAGGAAATTGCCGAAACCCGCGGCATCCTCATGGGCGAGGACTGCATTTCGCCGTCGCGCCACAGCGCCTTCTCGACGCCGATTGAAATGATGCAGTTCATTGCCCAGTTGCGCGAGCTGTCCGGCGGCAAGCCGGTGGGCTTCAAGTTTTGCCTGGGCCACCCGTGGGAGTTCATGGGCATCGCCAAGGCCATGCTGGAAACCGGCATCCTCCCTGATTTCATCGTCGTCGACGGCAAGGAAGGGGGCACGGGCGCGGCGCCGGTGGAGTTCACCGACCATATCGGCGTGCCGCTGCGCGAAGGCTTGCTGTTCGTGCATAACACCTTGGTCGGCCTGAACCTGCGCGACAAGATCAAGCTCGGTGCCAGTGGCAAGATCGTCAGTGCTTTCGACATCGCCAGCGTATTGGCCATCGGCGCCGACTGGGCCAACGCAGCGCGTGGCTTCATGTTCGCGATTGGTTGCATCCAGTCGCAGAGCTGCCATACCAACAAGTGCCCGACCGGTGTGGCCACCCAGGACCCGTTGCGCCAGCGCGCACTGGTGGTGCCGGACAAGGCCCAGCGGGTATTGAACTTCCACCACAACACCCTGCGCGCCCTGGCCGAAATGCTCGCTGCGGCCGGCCTGGAACACCCGGCACAATTGGAAGCCAAGCACCTGGTGCGACGGGTATCGGCCACCGAGATCAAGCTGTTCTCGCAGATGCATGTATTCCTCAAACCGGGGGAGTTGCTGACCGGTGAGGTGGATGGGCAGTTCTATTCGCGGATGTGGCAGATGGCCCGGGCGGACAGCTTCGAGCCTAACAGCGAGGTAGCGGCCTGACATGCCTGGGGCCGCTTTGCGGCCCCAGTATTTCAGATCAGGACGCGGTGCTCGCCACCCCTTGCACTTGCTTCGGCGCCAGGCGGAAGGTGTAGTACAAGGCGGTCAGCAACACCAGGAACGCCGGGCCGATGTACAGCGCCACGCGGGTGTCTTCGAAGTACGCCATCAGGCCTACCACCAGCACCAGGAAGGCCAGTGCCAGGTAGGAGCTCAGTGGCCACAGCCACATGCGGTATTTCAGCGCCTTGCGCTCGGCAGTGGTGAGCCCGGCGCGGAACTTCAGCTGCGCCAGCAGGATCATCACCCAGGTCCAGATCGCGCCGAAGGTAGCGATCGACGTCACCCAGACAAAGACCTTTTCCGGCACCAGGTAGTTGGCCAGCACGCCCAGCAGCAGCGCGCCGATCGACAGCAGCAGCGCATTGCGCGGCACGCCGTTTTTCGAGGTGCGGGCAAAGGTGGCCGGGGCCTGACCATTTTGCGCCAAACTGTAGAGCATGCGACCGGTGCTGAAGATACCGCCGTTGCACGACGACAGTGCTGCAGTGATGACCACGAAGTTGATGATGCCGGCAGCGGTCTTGATACCAAGGCGTTCGAAGGTCATGACGAACGGGCTGCCCTGGCTGCCGATCTCGTTCCACGGGTAGATCGACAGGATCACGAACAACGCCCCTACGTAGAACAGCAGGATGCGCCAGAACACCGAACCGATGGCCTGCGGAATGGTTTTTTGCGGGTTGCGTGCTTCGCCGGCGGTCAGGCCGATCATTTCCACGCCCAGGTAGGCGAACATCACCATCTGCAGCGACATCAGCACGCCGGTCACGCCGTTGGGCATGAAACCGCCATTGCTCCACAGGTTGGAAATACCCATGGCCACGCCGTCGTTGCCCAGGCCGAAGGCAATGATGCCGATACCGCCCAGGACCATGGCAATGATGGTGACGATCTTGATCAGGGCGAACCAGAACTCGAACTCACCGAACGCCTTGACCGCCACCAGGTTGACCGCGCCCATGCTGCCCAGCGCCGCCAAAGCCCAGATCCAGCGGGGTACGTCGGGGAACCAGATGCCCATGTAGATGGCCACGGCGGTGATTTCCGCCACGCAGGTCACCAGCCACAGGAACCAGTAGTTCCAGCCGGTGAGAAAGCCCGCCAACGGGCCAAGGTAATCCTGGGCATAGCGGCTGAACGAGCCGGCAACGGGGTTGTGCACGGCCATCTCGCCGAGGGCGCGCATGATCACCAGGATGGCCAGGCCACCAATGATGTAGGACAGCATGATGGCTGGGCCGGCCATTTCGATGGCTTTGGCCGAACCGAGGAAAAGACCGACACCGATACAGGCGCCCAGCGCCATCAGACGGATGTGCCGTTCGCCAAGTTCACGCTTCAGAGGGCCGCCCTGGGCGGTCTCGGCGTGGGCAGGGTGGTTGCCGACGGGCATAGCAATACAACCTCATTTTGTTATTGGATTTGACCTTCGTGCAGCACCGGCCGCGCCGATAGGCGGGGCGTAGACTTGCCGGGCTGGCCTCGTGGGCCGGCCCGTGTGCCGGCGTAGAGCGTCCGGCAGGGCGAAGGGGGCGAGCAGTATAGGAAGCTCCCTGTAGGGATTTTCACTGTATAAACGGGGAAATTCGGCGAGAAATCTCGCCCCTGTGGGCGCGGCCTTGAGTCGCGACAAGGGCTGCGAAGCCGCCGTAAAAATCCTGTAGCCACCTTAGCAACATCGCCTCCCCCCGAAACCCACACCAAAGCCGCATATCCCCACGCCACTTTTCTCGCCCTCTTACAAATTTTTCACCTAACCCGGTCAACGTCTAAGCTTCAGACAAGCAAGACGAAAATACCTGGCCGGATTGAAGACTATGGGCGCACTGTGGCAATCGGAACCAACCAGAACGGAAGCACCCGCAACCCCTCCGGCCGAGACGCCACCTGTAAAGTCCCCACGTCAGCGTCGGCTCTGGTGGCGGCTGATCATCCTCATCCTGCTGGTGGCCATCATCGCCCTCGGCTTTGCCGCCTATGACGAATTCCGCACCTCCAACCTGCAATCGCGGGAATTCAGCAAACTGGCCACCACCCTGACCTATTCGCTGCAGCCAGGGCCCAGCGATGCCATCGTCTACCCCGGTGAAGGCCCCTTCGACAAACGCCTGGGCTACAGCGCGCTAGGCGAATTCCTGCCGCGGTTGCTCAAGCGCGACTACCTGATCAGCGAACAGGTAAAGTTCTCGCCAGCGTTGATGGACTACGTCGATCACGGCCTGTTCGCCCCCTATATCGAGAAGATCCAGGCCGGCCTGTCGATCACCGACTGCCGTGGCGACACGCTCTACCAGTACAACTACCCGCAACACCTGTACCCGGACTTTGCGGCGATCCCGCCGGTGATCGTCAACAGCCTGCTGTTTATCGAAAACCGCGACCTGCTCGACACCAAGGACCCGCGCAACAACCCTGCGGTCGACTGGCCGCGCTTCGCCAAGGCGGCCTACAGCCAGGTGGCCAAGTACTTTGCCCTGCCCGGCCAGTCGGCTGGCGGCAGTACCCTGGCGACGCAGCTGGAGAAATACCGCCACTCACCGGACGGCCTGACCGTTTCCGGTGCCGAAAAGATTCGCCAGATGATCTCTGCCAGCGTGCGTGCCTATCAAGGCGGCCCGGACACCACCGAGGCGCGCCAGCGCATCGTGCGTGACTACCTCAACAGCGTGCCGCTTTCGGCGGTGCCGGGCCACGGCGAAGTGCATGGCATGGCTGAGGGCCTGCGGGTGTGGTACGGCGCCGATTTCGACCAGGTCAACCAGGCCCTGACCTCGACCGCCCAAGACCCTGAAAGCCTCGCCGCGCGTGGCCTGGCCCTGCGCCAGGTACTGTCGTTGATGATCGCCCAGCGCCGCCCCTCGCATTACTTGTCCAAAGGCCGGGTCGAACTGGCCGAACTCACCGACTCGCATGTTCGCGTACTCGCCGCCAACCAAGTCATCGACCAGCCGCTGGCCGACGCGGCGCTGGCCAGCAAGGCGGTGTATCGCGACTGGGTGGCGCAACCGACCATCGTTCCGATCATCACCAACAAAGGCATCAGCCTGGCCCGTAATCGCCTGGCGGCCATGCTCAACCGCCCGCTGTACGACCTCGACCGCCTCGACCTGTCGGCCACCAGCACCTTGCAGGCTGACCTGCAAATGCAGGTCAGCCAGTACCTGAAAAACCTCTCCGACCCCGAGTTTGCGGCACAGATCGGGCTGATCGGCGAGCGCCTGCTGACTGCCAAGACCACCGACCAGGTGCGCTACAGTTTTACGCTGTTCGAGCGCACCGAAGACGGCTCGCGGGTGCGGGTGCAGACCGACAGCACCGACCAGCCCTTCGACATCAACGAAGGCAGCAAGCTGGAGTTGGGTTCTACCGCCAAGCTGCGGGTGCTCACCACCTACCTTGAGATCATTGCCGAATTGCACGACAAGTATGCCGGCAAGCCTGCCGCCGAGCTGAAAAAGGTCGAGGTGGCCGAACTGGACCGCATCACCCAGTGGTCGCTGGAATGGCTGATGCAAAACAGCAAAAACCAGAACCTCGATGCGATGCTCGATGCCGCCCTGGAACGCAAATATTCGGCCAATACCGGCGAAGCCTTCTTCACTGGGGGCGGCATGCACGTGTTCAACAACTTCCGCAAGGAAGACAACGGCCGCAACCCGACGCTGAAGATTGCCCTGCGCGAGTCGATCAACCTGCCGTTCATCCGGCTGATGCGCGACGTGGTGCGCTACGTCACCTACCAGCAGCCGTTCAATCGGGTACCGCTGCTCAAGGACGACGCCGACCCACGCCGCCAGGAATACCTGGCCCGTTTCGCCGACAAGGAAGGCACCAACTACCTGATGCGGTTCTGGAAAAAGTACCAGCGCAAGACCTCGCAGCAGCGCCTGGACACCTTCCTCGACAGCATGCGCGTGACCCCACAGCGCCTGGCGGCAGTGCACCGTTACCTGTTCCCCGAAGCCGGCCAGGAAACCTTCAATGCATTTGTGCGCGCCCACAGCAAGGACGACAAGATCGCCCTGGGCAAACTCACCGACGGTCGCCTGTCGGAAATGTACGACGCCTACGGCCCAGGCAAGTACGACTTGCCCGACCAGGGTTACATCGCCAAGGTCCACCCCCTCGACCTGTGGCTGCTCGGCTACCTGCTCAAGCACCCAAGCTCGACGCTGACCGAAATGGTCAATGCCAGCCGCTTCGAACGCCAGGAGGTGTACGGCTGGTTGTTCAAGAGCCGTCACCAGGGCGCCCGCGACAGCCGCATCCGCACCATGGTCGAGATCGAAGCGTTCCTCGACATCCACCAACGCTGGAAGCGCGTGGGCTATCCGTTCGACCACCTGGTGCCGTCACTGGCCACCGCCATCGGCAGCTCGGGCGACCGCCCGGCCGCCCTCTCCGAGCTGGTCGGCATCATCCAGAACGACGGCGTGCGCCTGCCCACGTTGCGCATCGATACCCTGCACTTCGCCGACAACACGCCCTACGAGACCAAGCTGGTGAGTGACCCGGACCGTGGCCAACGGATCTTGCCGGTGGAGGTGGCACGCGCACTCAAAGGGGCCATGTCGCAAGTGGTCGACGCGGGTACCGCGCGGCGTATTTCCGGCAGTTTCAAGCTGCAAGACGGTACGCCGCTGGTGATGGGCGGCAAGACCGGGACTGGCGACAACCGCATCGAAAGCTTCGGCGCTGGCGGCCGCTTGATCGGCTCGCGTTCGCTGAACCGTACCGCCACGTTCGTGTTCTTCCTGGGCGATAACCACTTCGGCACATTGACCGCATTCGTGCCAGGGCGCACGGCGGAAGCCTTCAAATTCACCTCGGCGTTGCCGGTGCAGGTGCTCAAGGGCATGGCACCGATCCTCATGCCGTACCTGCAACCGGGCAACCCGAATGAGTGCAAAGTGCCCCAGGTAGCCGTGCATGGGAATAACCCATCGACTATTTAGTTGATAATCATCTGCATCTAGGGCTTGTCTTTAGATATATCTTGAGTAATATCTTAAGATATATCGCACAAGACGGAGCCCATGATCATGCGCGAGCATTCACCCCACGACCCTTTCGAGCGACGCCCCGGCCGCGGCGAACGCGGCCCACGCGTATTCGCCCCCGGCGACCTCAAGCTGCTGATGCTGGCCTTGCTGGCTGAGCAACCTGGCCACGGTTACGACCTGATCCGCCAGATCGAGAACCAGTTCGACGGCAGCTACAGCCCAAGCCCCGGCGTCATCTACCCGACCCTCAACTTCCTTGAGGAAGCCGAGCTGATCAGCGGCCAGGCCCAAGGCAGCAAACGCCTCTATGTCATCACCGATGCCGGCCGCAACGCCCTGGCCGAACAGGCTGTGGCCCTTGACGGCGTGCGCATGCGCATCGAAGTCAGCAAGCGCGCCCTGCGCGGCCACGACCGCCCACCCGAGATCCACGAGGCGGTCGGCAACCTGCGCCATGCCCTGCACATGCACAGCGGGCGCTGGACACCCGAAGAAATCGAGCGCGTCCGCGACCTGCTCAACACCACTGCCAAGGCCATTGCCTCCGGGCCGGCCAACCCTGTTTCGGAGAACACCCCATGAGTGACACCATTCACCGCGTCAACCACGAGATACGCCAACGCCGCCTCGAAGTGCTACGCGTCACCGACCTGACCCCGCGCATGCGCCGTATCACCCTGGGGGGCGCGGAACTGGAAGGCTTTACCAGCGTCGGCACTGACGACCATGTGAAGCTGCTGTTTGCCGAAACGCCGGAGCAACAGCAAGCGATCGAAGCGCGCAATCTGGGTCGTGAAGGTGGCGCACGCCCCACCATGCGTGAATACACCCCACGGCGTATCGACCTGGTCGGCCATGAGCTGGACCTTGACTTCGTCCTGCACGGTGATGGCCCTGCCTCCACCTGGGCCGCCCAGGCTACACCGGGCCAGTACCTGAACATCGCCGGCCCACGGGCCTCGATGGTGGTACCGGACATCTTCGACAGCTACTTGCTGATCGGTGACGAAACCGCGATTCCTGCAATCGGGCGGCGCCTGGAAGAACTGCCTGCGGGGCGCCAGGTGCTGGCGGTGATCCAGATCGAAGACGAACAGGAGCGCCAGCCGCTGCCGAGCAAGGCACAAGTGGACGTGATCTGGGTACGGCGCCAGGAAGAAGACCTGCTGGCGCTGCTGAAGAACCTGACCTTGCCGCAAGGCAGGCTGTACGGCTGGGTAGCCCTGGAAAAAGCCCTGACCCGCCAGGCCAAGGCCTTGTTGCTGGAGAAAGGCGTGCAGGAAGATGCGCTGAAAGCGGCTGCCTACTGGCGCGCCGACGGTACTGCGGACGACGCGTGATGGGCCCGGGTGCAAACAACCTGGCAGTCACCAGAACCCCGCTAAATCAATGATTTAGCGGTTGTTCCATGACAGAGCGGCCGCGCCACCTGTCCAGGCCCAGCAGCACCAGGCCAATCGCCCAGAACCCCGCCAACACCCCCAGCGCATTGAGCATCACCTGCCCATACCCGAGGCTCGCCACGTCGATGAACGGGTAGGCATACACGCCAATCTCACTCCCCCGCCACAGTGCATAGGCAAAATACAGCGCCGGGTACAGCGCCCAGGCCGCCAAGTGCCACAGCCGCAACCTGCCCTTGGGGACGGCAAACCACCAGTACACAACGAACAGCGCAGGCATCACATCGTGCAGCAACTCGTCCGCCAGCCATTGCCAGCCCTCGGGCTGCCACAGGTGGCGCAACAGCACGCTGTAGGCCAGCGCCACCAGCACGATACTGGCCGCTACAGCAGAGCTCACCGACGGCAGCAGAAAGAAGCGCCTGGCGCGCCCCTCCCGGCCGAACGCCGCATAACTCAGCACCGTCGCCACCAGGGTGTTGGTCAACACGGTGAAGTAGCCGAACACGTTGACCAGGCCGCCGATCAGGCTGGCCTGCTCCTGCCAGCGCGCCAGCAATACCAGGTAGACCTGCACGGCCAGGCCGAACCAGCCGAGCACGGCGGCCAGGCTCAGCCACGGGTGGCGCCGCATCTCAGGCGTTGCGCTGCAGCTTCACGTACAGCAGCTCGACCTTCTCCCGCGCCCAAGGGGTCTTGCGCAGAAAAGTCAGGCTCGACTTGATGGTCGGGTTGCTCTTGAAGCAGCGCACGTCGACGCGCTCGGCAAGGCCCTGCCATTGGTAGTGAGCCACCAGCTCGGTGAGGATCTGCTCCAGGGTCTTGCCGTGCAGCGCGTTGTGTTGGGCCGTGCTCATGCCAGTGCTCCAGCGTGGGAAAGGTGCGCACCTTACACGAGTGTAGTGGCCGGGGAACCTCAAGCCGCTTGAAAAACCGCTGGCCAGAGGCAAAACCCTTGTGATGAAATAGCAATGTTATACAGTTACATTACAACAGCCTCTGCCAAGGAACGCCCCATCCCCATGCTGTACATCCCGCTCCGCCTATCCCCCCTCGCCGTCGCACTCTGGCTGGCCTCATCCCCCAGCCAGGCCGTTGAACTCGAACCTCAGGTGATCACCGCCAACCCACTGGGCAACCGCCAGTTGGCCGCCCCAAGCACGGTGCTCGAAGGCGACGACCTGCTGCAGCAGCAACAAGGCAGCCTCGGTGAAACCCTGAACAAACAGCCCGGTGTCGCCTCTACGTGGTTCGGCCCAGGCGCCAGCCGCCCGGTGATCCGCGGCCTGGACGGCGACCGCATTCGCATTCTGCGCAACGGCGTCGGCGCCCTGGATGCGTCGTCGCTGTCCTACGACCACGCCGTGCCACTCGACCCGGTGACCGTGGAGCGCGTCGAAATCGTCCGCGGCCCCGCCGCCCTGCTGTATGGCGGCAATGCGATCGGCGGGGTGGTCAATACGTTCGACAACCGCATCCCCGATGCGCCCATCGAAGGCATCCACGGCGCTGGCGAGCTGCGTTATGGCGGTGCCGACACCACCCGCAGCAGCGCTGGCAAACTGGAGGCCGGCAACGGCGCCTTCGCCCTGCACCTGGACGCCAACAGCCGCCAGTTCAACGACCTGCGCATCCCCGGCTACGCCCGCAGCTCTAAAATACGTAATGCCGACGAGCCGGGCAGCAAGCACCGCCTGGAGAACAGCGACGGGCGCCAGGACGGCGGTGCGATCGGCGGCGCCTACCACTGGGATCACGGTTATGCCGGCTTGTCCTACAGCCGCTATGACAGCAACTACGGCTCGGTGGCAGAACCCGGCGTACGCCTGGACATGCAACAGGATCACTACGGGTTCGCCTCCGAACTGCGTGACCTGGACGGCCCATTCAGCTCGGTCAAGGTCGATGCCGGTTATACCGACTACGAACACCGCGAGATCGAACAAGGCGAGGTGCACACCACCTTCAAGAACAAGGGATACGAAGCGCGCATCGAGGCACGCCATCAGCCGCTCGGGCCCGTTGAAGGGGTGATCGGCGCCCAGGTCAGCCGCAACGAGTTCTCGGCACTGGGCGAGGAGGCTTTTGTGCCGCAGACCGATACCGACAGCCTGGCGCTGTTCATGCTCGAACAATGGCAGGCCACCGAGCGCCTGAACCTGAGCCTGGGCGCGCGTCTGGAACACACCCGGGTCGACCCAGATGCCAAGGGCAACGAAACCTTTTCCGCCGCTGACAGCGCCAGCAGTTTCAATGCTTTCAGCCTGTCATCGGGGGCGGTGTATCAACTCGACCCCATATGGTCGTTGGCCGCCAACCTGGGCTACACCGAGCGCGCCCCCACCTTCTATGAGCTTTATGCCAACGGTGCGCATGTGGCCACGGGGGCCTTTGAGGTGGGCGATGCCAGCCTGAACAAGGAAAAGGCCATTTCCGCCGACCTGGCCCTGCGCTTCGACAATGGCACCCACAAGGGCAGTGTCGGCGTGTTCTACAGCCACTTTCGCAACTACATTGGCCTGATCGGCACGGGCAACCTGCGTGAAGGCCATGACCACGACCATGGCGAGGATGACCACGATCACGATCATGACCATGACCATGACCACGGCGGCTTCCCGGAATACCAGTATCAGGGCGTACGCGCGCGCTTCTATGGCATCGAAGCGCAAGACCGCTGGCAACTGGTGCAGAACCGTTACGGCAGCTTCGCGCTGGAACTGTCCGGCGACTACACCCGGGCCAAGAACCTCGACAGTGGCGAGCCAGTGCCGCGTATCGCACCGCTGCGGTTGAACAGCGGCCTGGTCTGGGAGCTGGATCGTTGGCAGGCGCGGGTCGATGTGCAGCACGCCTCGTCGCAACATCGCAAGCCGGGCAATGAGACCAGCACCGATGGCTACACCACGCTGGGCGCCAGCGTGGGCTACCGCTTCGACATCGGGCAAAGCCAGTGGCTGGCGTTCGTGCGGGGTGAAAACCTGACGGACCAGACGGTACGTTATGCCAGTTCGATTCTGCGGGACATCGCGCCAGCGCCTGGGCGCAGTGTGCAAGTCGGGTTGCGTACGTCGTTTTGAAGTCCCCCGGGGGGCGCTTTGCGCCCCTTCGCGGGTCAAACGGTCCCACAGGGTGAGCAAAAGTCAGTGCCGCCTGGGACACTGTTACAGGTTCAACAATAATCAACTGCGACAATTTGTCTTTTTTTCTTACAACTTCCCCTATATCCTCCCCGCCGCAAGCTGAATCGCTTCATCGAATCCACCTTGTTGCCATCTCCATTGACGGGCTCGCCCCTTCGATGCCCTTGCCGTTTGTTCAATAATCAAAAGATAGCGCTATCTCATGTTTCTGCTGCCCAAAAACTGTTACATCGGCCTCGCCTTGACCGCACTCGCCGCCCCCACCAGCGCCAGCGAAATGTTCGCCAGCGATTCCCCCTGGATGCTGGGCGACTGGGGCGGCAGCCGCAGTGAATTGCAGGCCAAAGGTTACGACTTCACCCTCGGCTACACCGGCGAGATGGGCAGCAACCTGCACGGTGGTTACGACCACGATCGCACCGCGCGCTACAGCGACCAGTTCACCTTCGGCAGCCACCTGGACCTGCAGAAGATTTTCGGCTGGAACGACACCGAGTTCCAACTGACCCTCACCGAGCGCCACGGCGACAACATCAGCAACGACCGTATCAACGACCCGCGCGTCGGCGGCTTCACCTCCGCACAGGAAGTCTGGGGCCGTGGTGAAACCTGGCGGCTCACGCAGCTGTGGGTCAAACAGAAGTATTTCGACGGCGCGCTGGACGTCAAATTCGGCCGCTTCGGTGAAGGTGAAGACTTCAACAGCTTCCCCTGCGACTTCCAGAACCTGGCCTTCTGCGGCTCGCAGGTGGGCAACTGGGTCGGCGGCATCTGGTACAACTGGCCGGTCAGCCAGTGGGCCCTGCGCGTGCGCTACAACCTGGCCGACACGCTGTATGCCCAGGTCGGCGTGTACGAGCAAAACCCCTCCAACCTGGAATCGGGCAACGGCTTCAAGCTCAGCGGCAGCGGCACCCAAGGCGCGATCATGCCGATCGAACTGGTGTGGAGCCCACGGGTCGATGGCCTGAAAGGGGAATATCGCGCCGGCTACTACTACAGTAATGCCAAGGCACAGGATGTGCTCGACGACAGCAACGGCCAGCCGGCCGCCCTCAGTGGCGCCGCCTACCGCAGCCGTTCGAGCAAGCACGGCATGTGGCTCGGCGCCCAGCAGCAGGTCACCTCGCTGGCGTCCGACCAGTCGCGCGGCCTGAGCCTGTTCGCCAACGCCACTTTGCACGACAAGAAGACCAATGCCATCGACAACTATGTTCAGGCAGGACTGGTATACAAAGGGCCCTTCGATGCCCGCGCCAAGGACGACATCGGCTTCGCCCTCGCCCGCGTGCACGTCAACCCGGCCTATCGCAAGAACGCCCGCCTGGCCAACAAGGCCGCCGGCCTCGACGACTACGACAACCCTGGTTTCCTGCCTGTGCAGGACACCGAGTACAGCGCCGAGCTGTACTACGGCATTCACCTGGCCGACTGGCTCACGGTGCGCCCCAACCTGCAGTACATCCGCCATCCGGGCGGGGTGTCGCAGGTGGACGGCGCCCTGATCGGCGGCCTGAAGATCCAGAGCAGTTTCTGAACCCACTTTTTGACCTAACGGAGAACCTACGATGAGCACTGACGGTGCCAAGAATGGAACCCGCTGGCTACCGCGCCTTCTTGGCGTGCTGCTGCTGCTGATGGGCCTGGCCCTGCTGGCTGGCGGTATCAAGCTGAGCCAGCTGGGCGGATCGCTGTACTACCTGATCGCAGGCATCGGCTTTGCCTTGTCCGGCATCCTGCTGCTGGCCCAGCGCCGTATCGCCCTTGGGCTGTATGGCCTGGTGCTGCTCGGCAGCACGGCCTGGGCATTGCTGGAAGTAGGCCTTGACTGGTGGCAATTGGTGCCGCGCCTGGCCATCTGGTTCGCCATCGGCGTGGTCCTGCTGTTGCCATGGGCGCGTCGCCCCCTGATTGGCCCGGCAGCCAAGGCCAACACCGCGCTGCTCGGCGTCGCAGTGCTCGCCTCTGGCGCCTGTGCCCTGGGCAGCCAGTTCACCCACCCCGGTGAAGTGTTCGGCGAAATCGGCCGCGAGAGCAGCGAGATGGCCAGTGCCGCGCCCGCCATGCCCGACGGCGAATGGCAGGCCTATGGCCGCACCGAGCATGGCGACCGCTACTCGCCGCTGCGCCAGATCACCCCGCAGAACGCCTATCGCCTGGAAGAAGCCTGGCGCATCCGTACCGGCGACCTGCCGACCGACAACGACCCGGTGGAGCTGACCAACCAGAACACCCCGTTGAAGGTCAACGGCATGCTCTACGCCTGCACCGCGCACAGCAAGTTGCTGGCCCTGAACCCGGACACCGGCGCGGAAATCTGGCGCTACGACCCTCAGGTCAAGAGCCCGGTCGGCACCTTCAAGGGCTTCGCCCACATGACCTGCCGTGGCGTCTCGTACTATGACGAGAACAACTACGTCAGCCGTGACGGCAGCCCGGTACCGAAAATCACCGACGCCGGCCAGGCCGTCGCCCAGTCCTGCCCGCGCCGCCTGTACCTGCCCACCGCCGACGCCCGCCTGATCGCCATCAACGCCGACAACGGCAAGGTCTGCGAAGGCTTCGCCAACCAGGGCGTGATCGACCTGACCACCGGTATCGGCCCGTTCACCGCTGGTGGCTACTATTCCACTTCGCCTGCGGCGATCACCCGTGATCTGGTGATCATCGGCGGCCATGTTACCGACAACGAGTCGACCAACGAGCCGTCCGGCGTCATCCGCGCCTATGATGTGCACGACGGCCACCTGGTGTGGAACTGGGACAGCAACAACCCGGACGACACCAAGCCACTGGCACCCGGCAAAACGTACAGCCGCAACTCGGCCAACATGTGGTCGATCGCCAGCGTCGATGAAAACCTGGGCATGATCTATCTGCCGCTGGGCAACCAGACCCCAGACCAGTGGGGCGCCGACCGCACCCCGGGCGCCGAGAAGTACAGCGCTGGCGTGGTCGCCCTCGACCTGGCCACCGGCAAGGCCCGCTGGAACTACCAGTTCACCCACCACGACTTGTGGGACATGGACGTCGGCAGCCAGCCGACCCTGGTCCACCTGAAGACCGCCGATGGCGTGAAACCGGCGATCATCGTGCCGACCAAACAGGGCAGCCTGTATGTGCTGGACCGCCGCGACGGCACACCGATCGTGCCGATCCGCGAAATCCCGACGCCACAAGGCGCGGTGAAAGGCGACCACACCTCGCCAACCCAGGCCCGCTCCGACCTCAACCTGCTCGGCCCTGAGCTGACCGAACAGGCCATGTGGGGCGCCACGCCGTTCGACCAGATGCTGTGCCGCATCCAGTTCCGCGAACTGCGTTACGAAGGCCAGTACACCCCGCCGTCCGAGCAGGGGTCGCTGATCTACCCGGGCAACGTCGGCGTGTTCAACTGGGGCAGCGTGTCGGTCGACCCGGTGCGCCAGTTGCTGTTCACCTCGCCCAACTACATGGCGTTCGTGTCGAAGATGGTGCCGCGCGAGCAAGTGGCCGCCGGCAGCAAGCGCGAGAGCGAAACCAGCGGCGTGCAGCCGAACACCGGTGCACCGTATGCCGTGACCATGCACCCGTTCATGTCGCCGCTGGGCGTACCGTGCCAGGCGCCGGCCTGGGGCTATGTGGCGGCCATCGACCTGTTCACCAACAAGGTCGTGTGGAAGCACAAGAACGGCACCACCCGTGACAGCACCCCGGTGCCGATCGGCCTGCCGGTGGGTGTACCGAGCATGGGCGGTTCGATCGTCACCGCTGGCGGCGTCGGCTTCCTCAGCGGCACCCTGGACCAGTACCTGCGTGCCTACGACACCAACAACGGCAAGGAACTGTGGAAAGCCCGCCTGCCGGCCGGCGGCCAGGCCACGCCGATGACCTACAGCGGCAAGGACGGCAAGCAGTATGTGCTGGTGACCGCTGGCGGCCACGGCTCGCTGGGCACCAAGATGGGTGACTACATCATCGCTTACAAACTCGCCGACTAAACTTCTAGCGGCAAGCTACAAGCCACAAGAGAAAGCGGGGCCTGCATGGCCCCGTTTTTTTTGGAGCTTGCAGCTTCTAACGCGAAGCTTGAAACCCATCCCCCCGCGCCCCATCTAAGCACCATAGTCATTCACGCAGGTGCACCATGAACGACCAGCAGGATTTCCCGGAACACCCCGACGAACACAGCGAAGTCGAGCATACCGACACCCAGGCCGTTCCCGGCCACGCCCTCGCCCTGCCCGGCCAACAGTTGCCGGACAAGGTCTACGTGATCCCGATTCACAACCGCCCGTTCTTCCCCGCCCAAGTGTTGCCGGTGATCGTCAACGAAGAGCCCTGGGCCGAAACCCTCGACCTGGTGGCCAAGACCCCGGACCAGTGCCTGGCGCTGTTTTTCATGGACACACCGCCCGAAGACCACCGCCATTTCGACACCTCGGCGCTGCCGGAGTACGGCACCTTGGTCAAGGTGCATCATGCCAGCCGTGAAAACGGCAAACTGCAGTTCGTCGCCCAGGGCCTCACCCGCGTGCGCATCCGCACCTGGCTCAAGCACCATCGCCCGCCCTACCTGGTCGAGGTGGAATACCCGCGCCAACCCGCCGAGCCGACCGATGAGGTCAAGGCCTACGGCATGGCGCTGATCAATGCGATCAAAGAGCTGCTGCCGCTGAACCCGCTTTACAGCGAAGAGCTGAAAAACTACCTCAACCGCTTCAGCCCCAACGACCCTTCGCCGCTGACAGACTTTGCCGCAGCCCTTACCTCAGCCACCGGCACCCAGCTGCAGGAAGTGCTCGACTGCGTGCCCATGCTCAAGCGCATGGAAAAGGTGCTGCCAATGCTGCGCAAAGAGGTCGAGGTGGCGCGCCTGCAGAACGAGATCTCGGCCGAGGTCAATCGCCAGATCGGCGAACACCAGCGCGAGTTCTTCCTCAAGGAACAGCTCAAGGTCATCCAGCAAGAGCTGGGCCTGACCAAAGACGACCGCAGCGCCGACCTCGAACAGTTCGAGCAGCGCCTGGAAGGCAAGACCTTGCCCGCGCAGGCCCAGAAGCGCATCGACGAAGAGATGGGCAAGCTGTCGATCCTCGAGACCGGCTCGCCGGAATACGCCGTGACCCGCAACTACCTGGACTGGGCCACCGCCCTGCCGTGGGGCGTTTACGGCAAGGACAAGCTCGACCTCAAGCACGCCCGCAAGGTGCTCGACCAACACCACGCAGGCCTTGACGACATCAAGGAACGCATTCTCGAATTCCTCGCGGTGGGTGCCTGGAAAGGCGAGATCAGCGGCTCGATCGTGCTGCTGGTGGGCCCACCCGGCGTGGGCAAAACGAGTATCGGCAAGTCCATCGCCGAATCGCTCGGCCGGCCGTTCTACCGCTTCAGTGTCGGCGGCATGCGCGACGAAGCGGAAATCAAGGGCCACCGCCGCACCTACATCGGCGCCCAACCGGGCAAGCTGGTGCAGGCGCTGAAAGATGTCGAAGTGATGAACCCGGTCATCATGCTCGACGAGATCGACAAGATGGGCCAGAGCTACCAGGGCGACCCGGCTTCGGCGCTGCTCGAAACCCTCGACCCCGAGCAGAACGTCGACTTCCTTGACCACTACCTCGACCTGCGCCTGGACCTGTCCAAGGTGCTGTTCGTCTGCACCGCCAACACCCTCGACTCGATCCCCGGGCCCTTGCTCGACCGCATGGAAGTGATCCGCCTCTCCGGCTACATCACCGAAGAAAAACTGGCCATCGCCAAGCGCCATCTGTGGCCCAAGCAGTTGGACAAGGCAGGCGTAGCCAAGACCAGCCTGAGCATCAGCGACAGTGCCCTGCGCACCGTGATCGAGGGCTATGCCCGCGAGGCCGGCGTGCGGCAGCTGGAAAAACAACTGGGCAAACTGGTGCGCAAGGCTGTGGTCAAGTTGCTGGAAAACCCCGATGCCAAACTCAAGATTGGCAGCAAGGACCTGGAGGCCGCGCTCGGCATGCCGGTGTTCCGCAGCGAACAGGTACTGGCCGGCAAGGGCGTGATCACCGGCCTGGCCTGGACCAGCATGGGCGGCGTCACGCTGCCGATCGAAGCCACCCGCATTCACACCCTCAACCGCGGTTTCAAATTGACCGGCAAACTGGGTGATGTGATGAAGGAATCCGCCGAAATCGCCTACAGCTATGTCAGCTCCAACCTCAAGCAGTTTGGTGGCGACCCAGGCTATTTCAACGAAGCCTTCATCCACCTGCACGTGCCAGAGGGCGCCACGCCCAAGGATGGCCCGAGCGCCGGGGTTACCATGGCCAGCGCCTTGTTGTCGCTGGCACGCGACCAAGCGCCGAAAAAAGGCGTAGCGATGACCGGTGAACTGACCCTCACCGGCCAGGTGCTGCCGATTGGCGGTGTGCGTGAGAAGGTGATTGCCGCCAAGCGACAGAAGATCTTCGAGCTGATCCTGCCTGAGGCCAACCGCGGCGACTTCGAGGAACTGCCCGACTACCTGCGCGAAGGCTTGACGGTGCATTTCGCCAAGCGCTTTGCCGACGTGGCGAAAGTGCTGTTCTGATTCTGTGCAGGCCTCTTCGCGGCGCGAACCGCGAAGCGGCCTATACCGGTAGGTAGCACAAATCTGCATGTGGTTCGGTTATCCTCAGGCCATCGCCAGCCTTCGGAGCCAACATGGCCGCCCCACGTCTGCTCGTTCCCCTGAGCCTCGCCCTGCTGACTGCCTGCGCCCAGCAGCCCAGGCAAACCGTCCAACTCGACGCTGAAAGCGAATGCCCCAAGCGCCTGCAGGTCGGTCAGGCGCTGACCCTGACCCTGCCCAGCAACCCCACCACCGGATACCGCTGGTTGGTGCAGAACCCAGCCTCGAATGTACTGCGTAGCCTCGGCCCCGAGGTTTACAGCGCCCCCGAGGACGTCGGTATCGTTGGCAGCGCGGGTATTTCCTCCTGGCGCTTCGAAGCCCGTGCTGCTGGGGACGGGCATTTGGTGTTGGTCTATCAGCAGCCGTGGGCGCCGGAAGTACGCCCCGTGCAAACCTTCGATTGTGCAATCACCGCTCAGTAACCGGCCTACGCGCGCTCGAAGGCCTTTTGTACCGCTTGCAGGTAGTGGTACAGGTCCTCCAGCGCAATCAGCGCCTTGTCGCTGTCCATGCCTGCCGTGAGCAAGCTTGAGCAGTATTGCCAGTACTCCTCGACCTTGCGCACCAATTGCAACCACTGATCCTTGATCGCACCGACTCCGGCCAATGCCCGGGTCGCCCCTAGTTCGCGCTGAGTTTTGTCTTTACGCATTTGCGCATCATCGCGTAGCTGCCTGGCTTCCTGGAGTTTCTCGTAGAGCCGCTTCCGTACCTGGGTCAACTCACGGAACGTCGTCGCGCCCTCAAGTGCGTCCAGATGGGATTGCAACTTGCCAGATATCAACTTCAACAGCTTCGGATCCACACTCGGATCCTTTAACAGCGCAGCAGCGGCATCAATGTCCTCTTCAGTGGGGATCAGGCCCTTGAAGGCCTTCAAGACAGTAGGTTTATTGAAAGCCTCGATAGCTTCGACGATGTCCGCGTGCTGGGTCTCCAACCTCTGCAGTCGCTGTTCGTCGGGCATGCCCTGCTCATCAAGTTCGGCAACTGACTTCTCCAGGCGTGTCACTTGCTGGTCAATTGCTGACAGTGAAAACAGTTCAAGACGCAAGGTTCCCTGTGCCAGGCCGCTGCACAGGGTTGCCTGCATCTCGGAAGCCTCAGCGATCCTGCTCGTTGCAACCGGCGCGTCGGAAGGGAGAGCAAATACTTTATTACCCAGTAGCACCGTACCGCTGAAAACGGCATCCCGCAGTGATCGATCGGTATCGAGCATGACACTCTTCAATTGCCGGCACAGATCCTGGACACCCGGCAGCACCTCATCCTGCCATTCATCGCACAACTCGAACGCCTTGAACCTCAGTTGATTCAGCTCAACAAAATCCGGCACTGCACTGTCCACGGCAATAGCCCCATGATTTGACATTTCAATTCTCCTCTAACAACTTGTTAAACAGCTCCGACAACATGTGACAAATATTACCAATATTTTCCCAAGGCCTGATCACATCTGCAAAGTCCTGAACGAACGCTTCCAGATCAGTGCTCGTCGACAAGTTTTGGGATTCATCAAGTGAGGAAGTCGCGAATTTGTTCAAGTAAAGCCAAATATCCGCCAGGCGCTGCGTCGCACTTATGAGATCGGTCGTTCTGAACATCAGGTCCCTGACCGTCTTGTTGACACCCTCAAAACTCGCCATGGCCGGACCCATGCTGGACAAACGTTCAGCCAGCTTGTCCCGTTGCTCAATCAGTACATTCTTTGCTGCTCTCGTTTCCTCTGCCCGGGAACCGAATATCCCTCCCGTAATAATCAGACCTACCGGCCCCGCTAACAAGCCGGTAAAGGCGTACCCAACCTCTGTGCTGTACTGCTGGCTTAACAGTTCGATTTGGGTATCCATTTCGTCGCGCTGGGCCATCCACTTAACCATTTGTTCGGTACTGAGCTTGTCGTCGATGTGCTTGATGAGACGTACCAGCTTCGGCTTGATTTCAAGTTCGATTTCCTTATGGAACCAGCTCGCCCGGGTATCGACATCGGCAATACGCTGCTGGGTCTGTTGGACCTCGACGATAAGCGCCCCCAAGCGCCTTTCGATAACCTCCAAAACTTGGCCGCGCTCCTCGGCAGTAAGCGCGGAGGTATATATACTGCTGCCCTGCGCTTCTTTTTCACTGGCGATACGCTCGAAGGCAGGTGCCTTCTCGATACTTGATATCAATGCGGCGCCGCGGCTTTTCATGGTCCCGGCGAACATCTCTATTTCCGGCCCCAGCTCTTTGATCTGTCGCTCGAGTTTGTCCCATTCATCCACGTGACGATGCAACACTGTATTCAGATCAACAATTTTTTTGACCTCGATACCCAAGGCGTCATAGTTAACTTCTTCGTTGATGTCCTCCTCACGCCGGGATAATGTGCGCACGGTACGCGCATAGCGCTTGATGACGTGCAGGTTCTCAGATGTCAATAGGCCGGCAGCCTGGGAATTATTCCCCACTTTTCCCGCCAGAAACGTAAAGTATTGCTCCGGCAAAATGGTCGCCTGGCTTTTTGCGTCCAATTCATCAACGGGTTTACCTTCGGCGGCTTGGGTTTCATTCGATAATGTTTCCATGACAACACCCTGCTTAAGTTTATTTTGTCTGCACCTGAAAGTTACGCCAAAGACCAAGTACGCTTGAATGGTTGGATCTCCACACAGGCGGTATGAATTAGCGAGCAGGCCTTGTAGGACAGACAGCCGTGGTCAGCACCTTGGCTTTTGGCTAAAATGCGACACCGTTTGCCTTTGCCTCGAGCCCGCTGTGAATCGATCCCCCGACCGCCTCTTCGCCCACCCCCTGGAGCAGGTACCCGACTTCGCCTTCAACGAAGACGTGGTGCGCGTATTCCCGGACATGATCAAGCGCTCGGTGCCCGGTTACCCGACCATCGTCGAGAACCTCGGCGTGCTGGCCGCACGCTTCGCTCAGCCGAACAGCACGCTGTACGACCTGGGTGCCTCGCTGGGCGCCGTCACTCAGTCATTGCGCCGCCACGTGCGCAATGACGGTTGCCGGGTGATCGCCGTCGACAACTCCGCGGCGATGGTCGAACGCTGCCGCCAGTACCTCACGGCCCAGGACTCGATGTTCCAGGAGTTGCTGCCAGTCAACGTGCTGGAAGCCGACATCCTCGCCCTGCCCTTCGAGCCGGCCTCGGTGGTGGCGATGAACTTCACCCTGCAGTTCATCGCCCCCGATCAGCGCCTCGAACTGCTTGGCCGTATTCGTCAAGCGCTGTTGCCGGGTGGCGCGTTGATTCTCTCGGAAAAGCTGCACTTTACCGACGACGACGAACAGACCCTGCTCAATGAACTGCACCTGGACTTCAAACGGGCCAACGGCTACAGCGAACTGGAAATTGCCCAGAAGCGCAGCGCCATCGAAAACGTGATGAAGCCAGACACCCTGGAGACCCACAAGGCGCGCCTGCGCGCTGCCGGGTTCTCGAAAGTGGTGCCGTGGTTCCAATGCCTTAATTTCGCCTCGCTGATAGCCCTGCCATGATCGATTTGTCCCCCCTTGTCCGCCGCCTGGCGGGTACGCCCCTGGCTTCCTGGTCGCAAGGCCTGCAAGCACAGCTGGAAGCCAAACTGGAAAAAGGCCACGGCGACCTCGACCGCTGGCGCGGCGCGCTCGACGCCCTGCCCGCCGTGCAACCGAGCGAAATCGACCTGGTCAACGGGCTGCGCCTGGACTGCGACTGCGACGATACGACCCGCGCGCGGATGCGTGAGGCGCTGATGGGCCTGTCGCCCTGGCGCAAAGGGCCGTTCGACCTGTTCGGCGTGCATGTGGACACCGAATGGCGTTCGGACTGGAAATGGTCGCGGGTCAGCCCGCACCTGGACCTCAAGGGCAAGCGCGTACTCGATGTCGGTTGCGGCAATGGTTATTACCAGTGGCGCATGCTCGGCGCCGGTGCCGACATGGTGGTCGGGGTCGACCCCAACTGGCTGTTCTTCTGCCAGTTCCAGGCGGTGCAGCAGTATTTGCCCGATCTGCCGGCCTGGCATTTGCCGTTCGCCCTGGAAGAGCTGCCCGCCAACCTGGAAGGTTTCGACACCGTGTTTTCCATGGGCGTCTTCTACCACCGCCGCTCCCCTATCGAGCACTTGCTGGCGCTCAAGGACTGCCTGGTCAAAGGCGGTGAGCTGGTGCTGGAGACGCTGGTGGTCGAAGGCGATGAGCAACAGGTGCTGGTCCCCGAAGACCGCTACGCACAGATGCGCAACGTCTGGTACCTGCCCTCGGTGCCGGCCCTGGAGCGCTGGTTGCGCCGTGCCGGGTTCAGTGATGTGCG
>NZ_JANIAG010000035.1:0-39579 GCF_028682155.1 Pseudomonas sp. 39004 | reverse complement strand
CTACGCAGCCCTTTCCGACCGGTCCGGCGCCCCGGCAAGGCCGCTCCTACGACGAGCGGGCCTTGAGGTATTCGCGCACCTCTACAGCGTCCCCGGCAAACTCGATACGCTCGGCCTTGGCGTCGCGCTGATAGGCATACATCGGGTCGTAATACTCCGTCAGCAGCCCTTCGATCCAACCCCTGTGCAAATCCACCGAGCCACAGCGCAGTTGCTCGTCCAGCGCTTCATGCATGACCGCCGACAACCGCTGGAATCGCTCACCGCCCAGGCGCTTGTGGATATTGGCCAGGCTCTGCAGCATGCGCTCGGCGAACAGCCGGCGCCCCAGCTCTTCGCCATGCAGCGCGACGAATTCGGCGCTCAGGTTGACCACGTAGTCGCGCAGGATACGTTCGACACGGTTCTCGAAGCTGTCCTCCAGCCACACCAACGGGTACTGCTGCATGCCTTGGTACAACGCCAGCGGCACCGTGCAACTGCCGACGATACGGCCTTCATCTTCGAGCACGAACTGCTCGATGCCGCGTGCGCGCTTTTTCAGCACATCGACGGCCAGTTTGTTTTCGAAGTCGATCTGCGCAGGTTGCGCCGTGGCGCGTTTGCCGAAGCTGGAACCGCGGTGGTTGGCGTGGCCTTCAAGGTCGAGCACGTTGCTCAGTTGCTGCAACACATCGGTCTTGCCGGTGCCGGTAAGGCCCCCCAGCAGGACGAAATCGCAGTGCTCCACGGCGTCCTGGGTGGTATCTAGCAGGAAGGTGCGCATGGCCTTGTAGCCGCCCTTGACGCGGGGGTAGGCGATGCCGGCTTCATCCCGCAGCCACTGCTGGACGATCAGCGAACGCAGGCCACCGCGGGCGCAGTACAGATAGCCGTCGGGGTGGGCCTGGGCAAAGCTGGCCCAGGCGTGCAGGCGCTCACGCTTGGTCGTGCCTCTGACCAGCTGGTGGCCGAGGGTGATGGCGGCGGCCTGGCCCTGCTGCTTGAAACAGGTGCCGACCTTCTGCCGCTCCAGATCGTTCATCAGCGGCAGGTTGACGACACCCGGGAAGGCACCTTTGGCAAATTCGACGGGCGCGCGCATGTCCATCATCGGCACGTCGTTCAAGAACAGCTGGCGATAGTCGGTGCAGTCGGGGCGCATCAAAGCACCTCGACTGCATGGCCCTGTCGCTCGACCAGGGTGCCGATGGGTGCCAGTGCCAGGCCCAGTTCGGCGGCCACAGCCAGAAACTGCGCTTCACCCTCAGGGCTGACCGCCACCAGTAGGCCACCGCTGGTCTGCGGGTCGCACAGCAGGTGCTTTTGCTCATCGCTCAAGGCGCCGATCTTGTGGCCATAGCTGTCGTAGTTGCGCAGCGTGCCGCCTGGGATGCAGCCCTCGGCCAGGTAATGCTCGACACTCGGCAGGCGGGGGACTGCGGCGTAGTTCAGCCGGGCAGTCAGGCCGCTGCCTTCAGCCAGTTCCACCAGGTGGCCCAGCAGGCCGAAGCCGGTGACGTCGGTCATCGCCATGACACCGTCGAGCTTGCCGAAGCGGCTGCCGGGGGTGTTAAGGGTACACATCCAGTCGCGTGCCAGGCCCTGGTCCTGTTCACGCAACTTGGCCTTTTTCTCGGCGGTGGTGAGGATGCCGATGCCCAGCGGCTTGGTCAGGTACAGTTGGCAGCCTGCAGTGGCGGTGTCGTTGCGCTTGAGGTGGCGCTTGCTGACCACGCCGGTGACGGCCAGGCCGAAGATCGGCTCTGGGGCATCGATGGAATGGCCGCCGGCCAGCGGGATGCCGGCTTCGGCACACACCGCACGCCCGCCGCGAATCACTTCGCGGGCGACTTCCGGCGGCAGCACGTTGACCGGCCAGCCGAGGATGGCGATGGCCATCAACGGGTCGCCGCCCATGGCGTAGATGTCGCTGATGGCGTTGGTGGCGGCGATACGGCCGAAGTCGTAGGGGTCATCGACGATCGGCATGAAGAAGTCGGTGGTCGAGACTACGCCGCGTTCCTCGTCCAGGGCATACACGGCGGCGTCGTCGCGTGAAGCGTTGCCGACCCAGAGCTTGGGGTCCAGGGCCTGGGCGCCGCTTTCGGCAAGGATCACATCCAGCACCTTGGGGGAGATCTTGCAGCCACAACCGGCGCCGTGGCTGTACTGGGTCAGGCGGATTGGCTCGCTCATACGTTCCTCAGCAGATCAAATTGTTGCGCGATTGTAGCAAAGCTGGTCATTACGCCGTGGCCCCTTATACTTTGCTCGGACGGCGTGGCAGCCGCCCCTTACCCCGCCACTGTCCCGGAGAATGCCCATGCTCAAACCCCCTCTGGCGCTCGTCGCCGGCCTCGTGTTGTCCTGCTGTGCCGTTGTCGCCCAGGCCGCAGAAACGCTGCGGGTCAGTGCCATCCCCGACGAAGCACCGACTGAACTGCAACGCAAGTTCAAGCCGTTGGGGGAGTACTTGTCCCGCACGCTGGGCATGGAGGTGAAGTTCGTGCCGGTCTCCGACTACCCGGCGGTGGTCGAGTCGCTGGCCTCGGACCGCCTCGACCTGGCTTGGCTGGGCGGCTTCACCTTTGTCCAGGTGCACCTCAAAGACCCCAATGCCACGCCGTTGGTGCAGCGTGAGCAGGACGCGCAGTTCACGTCCAAGTTCATCACCGCCAACCCCAATGTGAAGAGCCTGGCCGACCTCAAGGGCAAGTCGTTCGCGTTCGGGTCGATCTCGTCCACCTCGGGCAGCCTGATGCCGCGTTACTTCATGCTCAAAGAGGACAAAATAAAGCCTGAGGATTACTTCAGCCGTGTGGCGTACTCCGGTGCCCACGATGCCACCGCAGCCTGGGTGCAGGCGGGCAAGGTCGATGCTGGGGTGCTCAATGCCAGTGTCTGGCAGAAGCTGGTGGATGCCGGCAAGGTCGATACCAGCAAGGTCAAGGTGTTCGCCACCACGCCCACCTATTTCGACTACAACTGGACCGTACGCGGCAACATGGACCCGGCACTCAAGGCGAAGATCAAAAAGGCATTCCTCGACCTCGACCCGGCCAACCCCGAGCACAAGGCGATTCTCGACCTGCAGGCCGCCAGCCGTTTCATCGAGACCAAACCTGAGAACTACCTGGGCACCGAACAAGCCGCGCGCGAGGCCGGCCTGCTCAAGTGACGGCTATTCGTTTGCACGGTGCCAGCCTGCGCCACGGCCAGGTGCGTGCGCTTGAAGCGGTGAGCCTGAGTATCGAGCAGGGCGAGCGGGTCGCGATCATCGGCCCGTCAGGGGCGGGCAAGTCCAGCTTGCTGCACCTGATGGCCACCGCTATCCAGCCCAGTGCCGGGGGGCTGGAGCTGTTCGGTGAACTTCCCTGGGCGCTGTCTGGCAGGGCGCGTCAGCGGTTGCGGGCGCGGGTTGGCTTGGTGCACCAGGCGCCGCCCTTGCCGCCGCGCCAACGGGTGGTCACGGCGGTGCTGGCGGGGCGGTTGGGGCAGTGGGGCACCTTGCGTGGCTTGCTCAACCTGTTGTACCCGACCGATGTAGCAGGCGTGCGCCAGGCGTTGGCAGAACTGGGGCTGGCCGACAAGCTGTTCGTGCAGTGCGGGCAGCTGTCTGGCGGCCAGTTGCAACGGGTGGGCATCGCCCGGGTGTTGTATCAGCGGCCGGCACTGCTGCTGACCGACGAGCCGGTGTCGGCGATGGACCCGGTGCTGGCCGACCACAGCCTGGCATTGCTCAACCGTCACGCCCAGGCCAACGGCGTCACGCTGGTGGCCAGCCTGCATGCGGTCGAACTCGCATTGGCCCACTTCCCGCGGGTGATCGGTATCCGTGAGGGGCAGGTGGTGTTCGACAGCCCGGCGGCAGCCGTCAGCCCGCAGATGCTGGCGGCACTCTACGCCAACGAACAATTGGCGCCGCCGCCCACGCCGGGGCCTACGCCTGCGCTGACGGTACAGATCCCGCGATGCTGAAGGCCGATACCCGCGACCCAGCGGCGCTGGCACGGTTGCTGCTGACCCTGCTGGCCTTGGCGGTGTTATGGCCGGGTGTGCAGTTGAGCGAGCTGAACCCGGGTGTGCTGTGGCAGGCCGAGAACCGTCAGCAGATCGCCAGTTTCACCCGGGCGTTCTGGCCACCGGCACATGATGCCGAGTTTTTGCTGCTGTTGTTCGAGGCCACGCTGCAGACCCTTGCCGTGGCCACGGCCGGCATGGCCCTGGCGCTGCTGCTGGCGGTGCCGACCAGCCTGCTGGCCAGCCGCGCCTTGTCGTTGCGGGCCGCCTCGCGCGGCGGCCGGGCCGGGTTGTGGTCGCGGGTGCTGCGCATGCCGGTGCGCGGGCTACTGATCTTTCTGCGCAGCGTGCCGGAAATCGTCTGGGCCTTGCTGTTCGTGCGGGCCGTGGGGCTTGGGCCAACGGCCGGTGTGCTGGCCATCGCCATTACCTACAGCGGCATGCTCGGCAAAGTCTATGCGGAAATCTTCGAGTCGGTCGACCAGCGCCCGGCCCATGCGCTGTTGCAGGCGGGCAGTGGGCGGCTGATGGCCTTCTTCTACGGCATCTTGCCCAATGCCGTGTCGGAGGTGGTGTCCTACACCGTCTACCGCTGGGAGTGCGCGGTGCGGGCTTCGGTGGTGATGGGCTTTGTCGGTGCCGGCGGCCTGGGGCAGCAGATCGACCTGTCGATGCGCATGTTTGCCGGTGCGCAAGTGGCGAGCATGCTGCTGACGTTCCTGTTGCTGGTGTCTTTTGCTGACGTGCTCAGCCGCTTCCTGCGGGCGAGGCTGGCATGAACCGGGTGATCAACCTGCTGGTGCTCGGCGCGCTTGTGGCAGCGGTGGTGGCCTCGTTCGCGTACCTGGAGCTGGACCTGCAGGCGCTGGTGGGTGACGGCGGGTTGGGGCAGATGGCCGAGTATGCGCGGCGCTTCCTGCAGCCAGACCTGTCCGCCGAGCATTTGCGCGCGGTGGGGCGTGGCGCCTTGGAGACCTTGGCCATGTCTGGCCTGGGTACCTTGCTGGCGGTGGTGCTGGGGATGCTGCTGGCGTTGCCGGCGGCGGGCCGGTTCGGCTGGCCGCTGCAGGCCGCGGCGCGGGTGCTGCTCAATGCCTTGCGGGCCATCCCCGAGCTGGTCTGGGCGGCGCTCACCGTGCTGGCAGCAGGGCTTGGCCCGAATGCCGGCACCCTGGCCCTGGCGTTGCACACCGCCGGGGTGCTGGGCCGGTTGTTTGCCGAGGCCCTGGAGAACGCGCCAGCCGAGCCTGCGGCCGCCATTCGTTTGCAGGGTGGCAGCCAAGTAGCGGCGTTCTGCTTTGGCACTTTGCCCAACCTGTGGCCGCAGTTGTTGGCCTACAGCCTGTACCGCTGGGAGAACAACATCCGCATGGCCAGCGTGCTGGGGTTTGTCGGGGCGGGTGGCTTGGGGCAGATGCTCTATACCACCTTGAGCCTGTTCCAGGAGGCGCAGGCCAGCACGGTGATCCTGGCGATGCTGGTGCTGGTGTTGCTGGTGGATGCGTTGAGTGATGTGCTGCGCCAGCGCTATGTGCGCGCCTGATCGGGGCTGCAAAGAGGCCCCGACAGCCGTCAGGTCACCCGTTCCCCATGCTGCGCCTCCCGTTGCATCGACTCCAGGTTGCGCTCGATCGTCTCGCAGATGGTATCCATCTGGATCTGGTGCTCGCTGAACCGGAACGGGCTCTGCAGGTCAGTGCCGATGCGTTCGATGGCCAGCAGCATGAACCCCACCACCGTCGAGGCCAGCGGGGTAAACCAGCCCAACGACTCGACCAGCCCCACCGGCACGATCAGGCAGAACAGCGTGATGAACAGCCGTGGAAAATACACATAAGGGTAGGGCAGCGGTGTATTGGCAATCCGCTCCATCCCGCCCTGGGCATTGGACAGGTCTACCAGCGTCGACTCCAGCCGCGCCAGGCGGATGCTGTCCAGGCGCCCGGCCTGGTACTCCCGCGCCAGCAGGGCCGCCGAGCCGCTGAGGATGTCATTGGCGAAGTTGTTCGAGCGGTTGCGCCGCTCGAACTCCGCCGGGGGGATGAACGCCATCAGTTCATCCGGGCAGCGGTCACCCTTGAGGTGTGCCGCCAGGCAGTTCACATAGGCGATATGGCGGCGCAGCAAGGTGGCCTTGGCCGGGTTCAGGCTATCGTCGGGGTCGTCGATCAATGTCAGCGTCTGCCGGGCAAAGCTGCGCGAACTGTTGACCAGCGCACCCCACAACGTGCGCGCCTCCCACCAGCGGTTGTAGGCACTGCTGTTGCGAAAGCTCACCAGCACCACCAGCGCCGAACCCAGCAAGGTCAATGGAATCAGCGGCAGGGTGAACTTGCTGTTGAAGAACAGCATGAAGTCGATAGTGACCAGCACATCCCAGATCAGCAGCCAGAACAGCGACCAGCCGATGTAACCGATGGTCTTCACGACCAGGCGGTACTTGCGGGCGATGATCTCTTTCACACGGGGTACCTCGGTACGCGGGGATGAAGGATCGGACGCCGAGGGGCTTTGAAGGTTCGGTATCGGATGTTGCAAGAGATGTTTGCAGGCGTGTTCAAAAGAAAAAGCTGACTCAGGTATAGGACGTTCCTGAATTTTCTTTGCAAAGGAGAAACGGCAAGGTTGATTGCTTCCAGATCTTGAATTGGTGTATCCAAAAGGATACGAGTGGTGCTGACTTGATGTATGCTGTTCAACAAACTGAGTGCTTTGTCCTTTGGCTCGCCAGCTTGAGAGACTTGAGAGACTTGAGAGCCAAGCTTGCAGTCGGTCGTAGATTGGAACGCGCGGCAAGTGGAAATCTGGGTGACTACAAGTGTCTTGGAGGAGGTGTGAATGAGCTTCGTATCAATGTTTCGGCAGGCTATCGAGTGTATTTCACACGCAAGGGGGCGAGCGTGATTTTTCTGCTGGTAGGTGGAGACAAATCCACCCAAACCGCCGATATTCTTAACGCCAGGAAGCTGGTGGAGGACATGAAATGAGCGAAAAATTGATCCCTTTTGAGATGGCCGACTTGTTGGACAGTGATGCGGCGATCAGTGAGTACCTCTGCCAGGTTCTATCCGATGGCGATACAGATGAAATTATCCGGGCAATCGGTCATATCGCTCGGGCACGAGGAATGACACAAATCGCTGCGCAGAGTGGACTAGGCCGAGAGAGCCTATATAAAGCGCTCAGCCCAGGAGCGAAACCTCGCTTTGATACCGTTATCAAAGTCATACGTGCTCTGGGTGTGGAGCTTTTTGTGCAGCCCCACGCGGCGTCTCACTGATTGTTTGCAGACTAATTCAACACCTGCCTCATCTGCACCAGCGCCACCCGCTTCCCATCCGGCGCCTGGCGCGCCTCGATGCCGAACGGCACAAAGCCCATCTGTGGATAAAGCAGCAACCCCGCCGTGTTGTGATTGAAGCACGACACCCAAACCTCCCGTGCCGCAAACTGCTTGCGGGCCAGCTCGACCATGGCGTTGACCAGGTAGCTGGCCACACCGTGGCCGCGGGCCGCTGGGGCCACGACCACGTTGCCCAGGGCGCATACACCGCCGTGCTCGGCTTTGTAGAAGTTGGCGAAGGCCAGCACCATGCCGCCGCCTTCCACCACCGTGGACCCGTTGCGCTGGGCGATGGCGTCGGTCAGTTGCGCGGGCGTGAGCGGGTAGGTGGCCTTGGGGAACATGTAGAACAGTTCGTCCGGGCCTTGAGGGAAGCAGCAGATGGCGGGGATGTCATTGGGCTGTACAGGGCGGTGGCTGAGGTGCATGGCAGGTCCTTTTCTAGGCGTGTGGCTGGCGCTCACAGCGTAGCACTGCGCATGTGGGCGCGGGCCTGTCGGGAGCGCCTGGCCGCCGTTCAAGGTTTGGCGGCCACCGCCACAAACCCCTTGATCGCGGCAGGCGCATGCGGTTTGGCCTTGCGTGCCAGCAGGTACTGGAAGCGCCGCCATTCCTTGTCGATCTCGCTGTACGACATGAACACGCTGACGCGCTCTTTATCGGCGAGGTCCGGGCGAGCGCGTACGTCGATCTCGTTCTTGGGGATGAACGCGACATTGATACCCACCACCTGGCCGTCATCGGCGAACACCGGCCCGCCCGACATGCCCTTGACCATCGGGCCGTCGTGCAACGAGTAGAAGACACTGCCCGGGGTGCCTTCGAGGCGTACCAGTGATGGCAGGGCATGGCCCTTGCCCTGTACGGGAATCATCAGGCTGTTGAAGCCGACCGCCGTCACCGACTCACCCGGCACGTATTGCCGCCAATGCGGTACCTCACGCGCCTTGTGCTTGAAGAACACGACATCACCGAGGCCCTCGTGGACCACGTTGCGCAGGAAGGGTGTGTGTTTTGCGGTCACTGCGTAGTCTTCGTTCCACTGGATGGCACTGGCCATCAGCAACATCGGCAGCGGAGCACCTGAGGTGACCACGAAAGCCTGGCTGTAGACGGGATCGGAGACGTAGGACGTTGGCACTCCATTGCACCCACTCAGCAGCATCATTGCCGCCAGACAGGGCACGGTTGTTTTCATGTGTCACACAGTCATGGAAAAATGGGAGCGCAAATATGGCCAAGTGATATCACTCTGGCAATACTTTGTGCATATATCCGACGAGTATCATCTTAAGTAGGGGGGAGGAGGCTAGCCAATAGATTCCAGGCATGGCTGCAGGCCCGGTAGTCAGGCACGCGGCGTCAATTTGATGGGGATCAAGGGCGCGATTATCCTGTACTCATCAGTCGCATGGAGGGTGATGAGCTCTATTTGAGCTCTATTTGAGCTCTATTTGAGCTGTATTGGGCTGAATCCGGAGCTGCGATGACATCTGCAAAAATCTGAAAGCCTTCACACGCAGAAGGGATCTCGGATCTGTAGAGGTCTTCCAATAAAAACGGCGATGGTGGCCGGGCCGGCCACGCCTACGAGGCGCTCACAGGCCCGGATGGCTGTCTGACCCTCATGGACCAGGCTGCGCAAGCTTCACGGATTGCCCAATTCGATCACGCTATAGGTGAACTCGTTGGCCAACTTGGCCTTGCCGTGCGCAGAATCGGCGACCTGAACCCGGTCATCATCGTGAACCACCACTACCTGGCGGGCATTCAACGCTACAACGCCTTCCGGTTTGTTATCGAACCACAAGGGCGAGCCGTCGGGCCCGAGAAACGGTAGCGGTATCCCCGAGCTGTCCGGTTCAAGCAGTGACAGTGGCAATGCCCACAAATAGCCACCAATCTGGTCACCCTGCTCATGGCTGGTGGTGGCCAGCAGGCGCTTGTTGAAGGGGTCGTATTCCAGGCTGGAAAGGCTCAGTGGTCTGTCGTCGCCCTGCACGCGCGGTTCGAATTGATAGGCCAGTTCGAAGGCGCCACTGATCACGAGCTCATCAGCCTGCACAGTGATCGGCGCCTGCACGATGGTGAACACGGGATGAGCTGTCGTGTAGTCGCTGCCTTGTTGGCGAATGCCAAGCAACAGGGTGTTCGCAGGGCCGATGGCTAGGCCTTCGACCTGGAAGAATGGCTCGCCTACGATCGCGCTGATCTGCTCACGAATGGCCTCGACTGCACCCAGTTGCCGGGTGTGAGCCGGGTTATCCACAGGCCAGTACAGGATATTGTTGAACGCAGGGTTTTGCGCTCGGGTGAAGGCACTGCTGGCGACCGCGTAGTGGGTATCGTCGAGTGTGAACGTCGTCAGGCCTTCGAGCTTCTGTGCAGCATCGATCAGGGTGCTGCGTGCGTAGGTGAGGTTATCGAAGTTCAAGGGCAACGGTGTGCTGCCCTCCAGGTCTTCAATGGTAATGGAGAAGATCGCAGACGTAGCGTGGCCTTGGATGGGTTTGTCATTGGCGAAGAGCAACTGATCGCCGACCCTGACGACGGCGGATACCTCGCAGTTTGTATCCGTGCCCGTGTGATGGGCGAGATCGAGACACCGGCCGGTGTAGTGACTCAGGGTGTGTGCTTGCAGTGATGATGATGCATTGGCCGATAGGCTGCCCAGGCAGGCTAGGGTTATGGCCAGGGTGCATGGCAGGTTCATTTTCATTTTGCGGCTCCTTGCACGAGGGATGAAGGCAAGGGCCAGCGTAGGGAAGGGGGCTGAGACGGAGCAGAGGGCAGTTGTGCCAAGGGGCCGTGCGACGGTGCTTCAGGATTGCTAAACGCCAGGCACAAAAAAACCGACCATGAGGTCGGTTTTTTCTGGATTTTGGTGCCCCGAGGGAGACTCGAACTCCCACTCCTTTCGAAAACGGATTTTGAATCCGCCGCGTCTACCAATTCCGCCATCAGGGCTTGTGGCGCGCAGTATAGAGAGGTGCCTCGGGTCGGTCAATCGGGTTTCATGGTCAATTTTCACACATTGGGCTAAACTTCCCGGCCCTGCCGAACCGAACATCATCATGCGCGTCGCCGATTTTTCCTTCGAACTCCCCGATTCCCTGATCGCCCGCCACCCTCTGGCCGAGCGCCATGGTAGCCGTCTGCTGGTCCTCGATGGGCCGAGCGGCGCCTTGGTACATCAGCAATTCACCGATCTGCTCGACTATTTGCGCCCGGGCGACCTGATGGTATTCAACAATACCCGGGTTATCCCGGCGCGCTTGTTCGGCCAGAAAGCCTCCGGCGGCAAGCTGGAAGTGCTGGTCGAACGCGTGCTGGACAGCCACCGGGTATTGGCCCACGTGCGCTCCAGCAAGGCGCCCAAGGTGGGTGCGCAGATTCTCATCGATGGCGGTGGCGAGGCCGAAATGGTCGCGCGCCACGAGACGCTGTTCGAGCTGTGCTTCACCGAAGAGGTGCTGCCACTGCTCGAACGCGTCGGGCACATGCCGCTGCCGCCCTATATCGACCGCCCCGACGAGGGCGCCGACCGTGAGCGCTACCAGACCGTCTACGCCGAGCGTGCCGGTGCGGTCGCAGCGCCCACGGCCGGCCTGCACTTCGACCAGGCGCTGCTGGAGCAGATTGCCGCCAAGGGCGTGGAGCGGGCTTTCGTGACCCTGCACGTCGGCGCGGGCACCTTCCAGCCGGTGCGGGTCGACAAGATCGAAGACCACCACATGCATAAAGAGTGGCTCGAAGTGAGCCAGGATGTGGTGGATGCGGTTGAGGCCTGCCGTGCCCGCGGCGGGCGTGTGGTGGCCGTGGGCACCACCAGCGTGCGCTCGCTGGAAAGCGCGGCGCGTGATGGCGTGCTCAAGGCCTTCAGCGGCGATACCGACATCTTCATCTACCCGGGCCGGCCATTCCATGTGGTCGATGCCCTGGTCACCAACTTCCACCTGCCGGAGTCCACGCTGCTGATGCTGGTCTCGGCCTTCGCCGGCTACCCCGAGACCATGGCCGCCTACGCGGCTGCGGTCGAGCAGGGGTACCGCTTCTTCAGTTACGGTGATGCCATGTTCATCACCCGCAATCCGGCGCCACGCGGGCCCGAGGATCAAGCATGAGTCGCACCTGTCGAATGTCCTTCGAACTGCTGGCCACCGACGGCAAGGCCCGTCGTGGTCGCATCACCTTCCCCCGAGGCACCGTGGAAACCCCGGCGTTCATGCCGGTAGGCACCTACGGCACGGTCAAAGGCATGCTGCCGCGCGACATCGAGGCCATCGGCGCCGAGATGATCCTGGGCAACACCTTCCACCTGTGGCTGCGCCCGGGCACCGAGGTGATCAAGAAGCACAACGGCCTGCACGACTTCATGCAGTGGAAAGGCCCGATCCTCACCGACTCCGGTGGCTTCCAGGTGTTCAGCCTCGGCGCCATGCGCAAGATCAAAGAGGAAGGCGTGACCTTCGCCTCGCCCGTCGACGGCTCCAAAGTGTTCATGGGCCCCGAAGAGTCGATGCAGGTCCAGCGTGACCTGGGCTCGGACGTGGTGATGATCTTTGACGAGTGCACGCCTTACCCGGCCGAGCACGACGTGGCGCGCACCTCCATGGAGCTGTCGCTGCGCTGGGCCCAGCGCTCGAAAAACGCCCACGCCGACAACACTGCGGCGCTGTTCGGCATCGTCCAGGGCGGCATGTACCAGGACCTGCGCATGCGCTCGCTGGAAGGCCTGGAAAACATCGGCTTCGACGGCCTGGCCATCGGCGGCCTGTCGGTGGGCGAGCCCAAGCACGAGATGATCAAGGTGCTGGACTACCTGCCGGACCAGATGCCTGCTGACAAACCTCGTTACCTTATGGGGGTAGGCAAACCGGAAGATCTCGTTGAGGGTGTGCGCCGCGGCGTCGACATGTTCGACTGCGTGATGCCGACGCGTAACGCGCGCAACGGCCATCTGTTCGTCGATACCGGGGTGATCAAGATCCGCAATGCGTTCCATCGCCACGATGAGTCGCCGCTGGATCCGACCTGCGATTGCTATACCTGCACCAACTTCTCCCGCGCGTATCTCCACCACCTGGACAAATGCGGCGAAATGTTGAGCAGCATGCTGAATACCATCCACAACTTGCGCCATTACCAGCGCTTGATGGCCGGTTTACGCGAGGCTATTCAACAGGGTAAATTGGCCGCCTTTGTCGACGCCTTCTACGCCAAACGCGGGCTGCCTGTGCCGCCTTTGGGCTGATTGTCAGCACTTAAATATTAAAACTCAGTAATGGAGTGCCTCATGAGCTTTCTGATTCCCGCCGCTTACGCGGACGCAGCAGCACCTGCCGCCGGCCCAGCCGGTACCGGTTTCGAGTGGATCTTCCTGGTCGGCTTCCTGGTCATCTTCTACCTGATGATCTGGCGTCCACAGGCCAAGCGCGCCAAAGAGCAGAAGAACCTGCTGGGCAACTTGCAAAAAGGTGACGAAGTTGTCACCAACGGCGGCATCGCCGGCAAGATCGTCAAGGTCACCGATGATTTCGTGGTGCTGGAAGTTTCCGACACCGTCGAGCTGAAGTTCCAGAAGGGCGCCATCGCCGCGACCCTGCCAAAAGGTACGCTCAAGGCTATCTGAGTTACCGGTTTTATTTTTCCAGTCGGGGCGCGCAACGCGCCCCGCGTCTTGAACGGGCGGCGTGATGCTGAACAAATACCCTCTGTGGAAATACGCACTGATCCTGCTGGTACTGGCGATCGGTTTTATTTATTCCGCTCCCAACCTCTACCCGGATGATCCGGCGGTGCAAGTCAGTGGTGCCAGTTCGGCGCTGCAGGTAAACCAGGCCGACCTCGATCGCGTCTCCAAGGCGCTGACCGATGCCGGTATCACCGTCAAGGGCGCCAGCCTGGGTGAGAAGGGCAGTGCGCTGATTCGCCTGACCAACCAGGAAGACCAGCTTCCAGCCAAGGATGTAGTGCGCAAGGCACTGGGCGATGATTACGTCGTGGCCCTGAACCTGGCCCAGACCACTCCGCAATGGCTGCGTAACCTGGGTGCAAGCCCGATGAAACTGGGCCTGGACCTGTCCGGTGGTGTGCACTTCCTGCTGGAAGTGGACATGGACAAGGCCATGACCGCCCGTATGAAGGTGTATGAAGGGGAGGTCAAAACCCTCCTGCGCAAAGAGCGCATCCGCTACCGCAGCCTGCCTCAGCAGGATGGCGGCATCATGCTGGGCTTCGCTGACGATGCAACCCGCGAGCAGGCACGTGCCCTGATCCGCAAGAATTTCTCCGATTTCGACCTGACGGCCACCGAGCGCAATGACCTCGCCGTGCTGCGTCTGGCGCTGACTCAGGCGAAAGTCGCCGAGATCCGCGAATACTCGATCAAGCAGAACCTGACCACCGTGCGCAACCGCGTCAACGAGCTGGGCGTGGCCGAGCCGCTGGTTCAGCGTCAGGGCGCCAACCGTATCGTGGTCGAGCTGCCAGGCGTGCAGGACACTGCCGAAGCCAAGCGTATCCTCGGCAAGACCGCTAACCTTGAGTTCCGCTTCGGTGCCGAACCTGGCGCGTCCAAGGCAACCACCGAGGTCTTCGAGTTCCGCGAGGGCGGCCGCTCCGCCCCGGTCGAGCGTGGCCTGATCATCACCGGTGACCAGGTTACCGACGCCCAGGCCAGCTTCGACGAGCACGGCCGCCCGCAAGTGAACATCCGCCTGGATGGCCACGGCGGCGAGCTGATGAGCCGCGCCACGCGCAGCAACGTCGGGCGCAGCATGGCGGTGATCTTCATCGAGCAGAAACCGGTCACCCGCTACGTCAAGCAGACCGTCGACGGCGTCGAGAAGGAAGTGCCGGTACAGAGCTTCCAGGAAGAGAAGAAGATCATCAGCCTGGCGACCATTCAGTCGCCACTGGGTAGCCAGTTCCGCATCACCGGCCTGAACGGCCAGGGCGAATCGTCCGAGCTGGCCCTGCTGTTGCGTGCCGGTGGTCTGGCTGCGCCGATGTACTTCGCTGAAGAACGTACCATTGGCCCAAGCCTGGGTGCGGACAACATCACCAAGGGTATTGATGCGTCGCTGTGGGGCATGCTGTTCGTCTCGCTGTTCATCATCGCCATCTACCGCGGCTTCGGCGTGATCGCCACCATCGCCCTGGCGGGCAACATGGTCTTGCTGCTGGCGCTGATGTCGCTGCTGGGCGCGACCCTGACCCTGCCGGGTATCGCGGGTATCGTGTTGACCATGGGTATGGCGGTAGACGCCAACGTGCTGATCTTCTCGCGTATCCGTGAGGAGCTCAAAGCCGGCATGTCGGTGCAGCGCGCCATCCATGAAGGTTTCAACCGCGCCTTTACCGCGATCATCGACGCCAACCTGACCAGCCTGCTGGTCGGCGGCATCCTGTTCGCCATGGGTACCGGCCCGGTCAAGGGCTTTGCGGTCACCATGTCCCTCGGGATTTTCACCTCGATGTTCACCGCCATCATGGTGACCCGCGCAATGGTCAACCTGACCTGCGGCGGGCGTGACATCAAGAAGCTGTGGGTTTGAGGGAGCTGCGATGAAAACCATCAACTTCATGGGCGTGCGCAATGTCGCGTTCGCCATCACTGTGCTCCTCACCGTCCTGGCGCTGTTCAGCTGGTGGCAGAAGGGCCTGAACTTTGGCCTGGACTTCACCGGCGGTACGCTCATCGAGCTGACCTACGAGCGCCCGGCCGACCTCAAGGCGGTACGTGCCGAACTGGTCAACTCCGGCTTCCACGAGGCCGTGGTGCAGAGCTTTGGCGCGACCACCGACCTGCTGGTGCGTATGCCGGGCGATGACCCGCAACTGGGCAGCAAGGTAGCCGAGGCACTGCAAAAAGCCGGCGGCGACAACCCGGCCACGCTCAAGCGCGTCGAGTTCGTAGGCCCGCAGGTGGGTGAAGAACTGCGTGACCAGGGTGGCATGGGCATGCTCCTGGCCCTGGGCGGCATCCTCATCTACCTGGCCTTCCGCTTCCAGTGGAAGTTCGCCGTGGGCGCGATCATCTCGCTGATCCACGACGTGGTGGTGACGATGGGTATCCTGTCGTTCTTCCAGATCACCTTCGACCTGACGGTATTGGCGGCGGTGCTGGCGATCATCGGTTACTCGCTCAACGACACCATTGTCGTGTTCGATCGGGTGCGTGAGAACTTCCGTGTGATGCGCAAGGCGTCGCTGATCGAGAACATCAACGTCTCGACCACCCAGACCCTGCTGCGTACCATCGCTACCTCGGTGTCGACCTTGCTGGCCATCGCCGCACTGCTGTTCTTCGGTGGCGACAACCTGTTCGGCTTCTCGCTGGCGCTGTTCATCGGGGTCATGGCCGGTACCTACTCGTCGATCTATATCGCCAACGTGGTACTGATCTGGCTGAACCTGAACAGTGAAGACCTGATTCCGCCAGCCAAGACCGAAGGCGTGGACGAGCGTCCGTAAGGGCTTTCCTACGCCGTTTGGCGAATCAAGAGGCGCGAGTATTGAACTCGCGCCTTTTTTTTTGCTCCAAGGCAGGGAGAAGGCGGGCTATGTCCCGCAGGGAAGATCAGGAGGTTCAGGTGAATAAATCAATGCTGGTGGGTGCGGTACTGGGTGCTGTCGGTGTAACTGCCGGAGGTGCTGTGGCGACCTACAGCTTGGTGAACAAAGGGCCGGAGTACGCCCAGGTCACCGATGTGCAGCCGATCAAGCAGCAGGTCAAGACACCGCGTGAGGTCTGCAAGGATGTCACCGTGACGCGTCAGGCGCCGGTCAAGGACCAGCACCAGATCGCCGGTACCGTCGTGGGTGCCCTGGCCGGTGGCCTGCTGGGTAACCAGATTGGTGGCGGTACTGGCAAGAAGATCGCCACCGTGGCCGGTGCGGTCGGTGGTGGCTATGCCGGTAACAAGGTGCAGGAAGGCATGCAGCAGCGTGACACTTACACCACGACGCAAACCCGCTGCAATACGGTCAATGACATCAGCGACAAGGTCGTTGGTTATAACGTGAAGTACACCATTGGTGACCAGGTGGGGCAGGTGAAGATGGACCGCGAGCCGGGCTCGACCATCCCCCTGGACAAGAATGGCAAGCTGATTCTCAGTGAGAACCAGGCCGGGCAGTAAAGCTCATATTGCCGAGCTAGAAGGGGCGGGCTAGCAAGCCCGCTCCCAATGCGGTCTAGCGTAGTTGTGCGCCTAGTTGCTTGCGAAGCCGGACACGGTCCGGCTTGCCGGTCGGCGTCATGGGTATCCGTTCGAGCACTGCGATACTGGCACTAATGCCCAGGCGTTCCAGCCCCCCGGTCAGTTCCGCCAACCGCTCATGTGCGTCAGCCGTGTTGCCTTGCACGATCACATGGGCGCGCCGGCGATCCTGCTCGTCTACCAGTACCACCACGCGCTCGAACTTCATGGCCTGGGCGATCTGCGCTTCCAGGGCGGGGGCAAACTGCATGCCTTGTTGCGTGAGCAGGGCATCCGTCGCGCGCCCCAGCGGCATCAGGCTGCCGTCGGCAAGGCGCCGGGCGATATCGCCGGTGGCATAGGCCTGGTCCTCGCAAGGGATCGGTGCAGGTGGGAAGTACCCCGAGCCGCGGTGCGTGGAGCGGGCGATGATTTCGCCTACCTCCGGTTGTGCGGGGTCCAGCGGTTCCAGCGTCACCTCGACATCACCTACCGGGCGCATGCCGCAGCCGACCTGCAGGGTAGGCGTGAAGTTTGCCAGGACCATGCCGAACTCCGTCGAGCCGTAGATCCTTTTCAGGTGCACGCCCAGGTGGCGCTCGCTTTCCAGCACCACATGGTCGTCCAGGTAGGCGCCGCCGCAGAAAGGTTTGCTCAGTGCTGGCAGGCGGATGCCGGTGTTCTGTGCGGCCTGGGCCAGCTCCAGGTACTGCGACGGCAGTGCGCTCATCACGCTGATACGCTGTTCGTGCAGGGTGCGCAGGGTGTTCTCAACTTGGGTCGCCTCACCCAGGTACAGCGTCGCGCCCGTCAGCAAGGCCGGGAATACATGCAGGTCTACCGCATGCCCGCCATCGAGGCTATGGATATTCAGGTAGCGCGCACCGGCGTCCAGGCCGGCGCTGTCTACCCAATGCATGATTTCCCGGTACAGCCGGTCTTGGCGCCACAGCGCAAGTTTGGGTGCGCCGGTGCTGCCTGAGGTTTCCTGCATGCGCATCAGCCCGGCGCAGTCGCGCCAGGTTGGGGTCTTGAGGTTGACAGGTGTAGGCGAATAGAGGGTAAAGCCTGGTACACCAAGGCCCGCGGGCACGATGCCGGCTTCGGTAATCAGTAGGGCGGCGCCGACCTGGCCCAGGCGCATTGCCCGCTGGTGGATGCTGCTGGCCACGCTCACGGGGCAGTGAATCAGCCCCAGGCTTGCCATGGCAAACAGCAGCGCCACATAACCGGTACTGTTGCCCAGTTGCGTGGCTACTACATCACCTTCGCGCAGGCCTGCGGCATGCAGCCTGGCGCGCAACTGGTCGATGTCCTGCAGCAGTTCGCCGTAGCTGCGGGTTTTGCCATGGCTGTCGACGACCGCCGGGTAGTCGCGATGGCGCGCAACCATGCTGAAGAACTGTTGCTGGAACATGCAGGAGGGCTCCTTGTGGGTCAGCCGAAATACAGCTTCAGGTGTTTTCCCGTGCCGTCCATGTGCATCGTGGTGCTGCCTGCCGGTGCAGGCTGGTGCCACGCTAGTAAATAGGCTGCGCGCAGCGCCTGGTACCTCCCAGAACAGGGAGGTTGTGGTGGGTTGAGCAACTGATTAGTGTCTGCGACCGCTTGCTTCTCGTCGGCGGGCACTCCATGCACGTTGATTTCAATGTGCCATGTAACTATCTTATCGACCCACCTGAATGAGGGAGTCGATATTCCCTCGCGTGTTGTCTCGCCATGAGACCACCGTCAAACGGTGCCTACGAGGAAGGGAATGACCCTACTGGTAATGGATGAGCTGCTACGACTCAGCGAAATGGAGCGCTTTGAGGACTGGCTGGCTCACCTTAAAATCCTGACCCGCAAGCTGGGATACTCGAACTTTCTGATCGGTCTCAAGCCTGCGCCCACTGACGCCAATCAGCAGGTGCTGATCTACAGCGACTACCCTGATGCGTGGCGCACACGTTACGACGCCGAGTCCTACGCTGCGGTCGATCCGGTGGTTCAGCACTGCCTGAATGCAAACCGGCCACTGCTCTGGGACCGGGACAACTACCGCCGTCCCTCAGAGTCGGAATTCTTCGAAGAAGCTGCCGCACATGGCTTGCAGCAAGGCCTTGCGCTGCCCTTGCATGGTCCGCGCGGCGAGGCGGGCATGCTCTGCCTGAAACCCTCTGAAAGTGGCCCGCGAGCGACCGCTACGATGATCGAATCCTTGCCTATGGCGACCCTGCTGCGCGATTACGCGATGGAGGGGATGCTCAAGGCGCGCATCGAATGCTCCACACCCGTGCACCTGACGAGCCGCGAAAAAGAGGTGCTGCAGTGGAGCGCAGCAGGCAAGACCACCTGGGAAATCTCGATGATTCTGTCGTGCACGACCTCGGCCATCGACTTCCACTTCAAGAACATCCGCCGCAAGTTCCAGGTCAGCTCGCGCCAGATGGCGGTGCTCAAGGCCATCCAGCAAAAATCGATCACGCCCTGAGTGTCACTGCGGGCGTTGGGCCAGGTCGCTTTCCTCCAGGCGGCCGCTGAGGTAAAGGCGCAGCAGGATATACACCGGGGCGGGCACTTGGCTGGTGCATTCGATGCGGCTGGCGCAGGCCTGACTGATGCCGAACCTTGACCAGAATTCGGTCTGGCTCTGCTTGAGGCCCAGGCGCAGGCTGATGGCTTGATGGGCGACCTCGCGCACAGCTGAGGTATTGAGTAGCTTCATCGGGAATCAATCCTGCAAAAGCCGAAAAATTAACAAGTCTGGTTAATGTCGACCACCTCCCAAATTAGGTAGGATTTTATTTAACCGGCATGAATATACCGTGGGTGGCAATTCAAACCACTGCCGGTAATTGCCCCTATGCTTATCTCCATTGATCGTCGCACTAACATCGACCCGCAAGCGCTGAATGCCATGCATAAACTTCGGGCGCGTATCTTCAAAGTTAAAAAGATGTGGGATATCCCGCTGATCAATGACATGGAGATCGATGGCTACGATGCGCTCGACCCCTATTACATGATCATCAACCGCGATGACGAGGCGGGCTATGTCTGTGGGTGCTGGCGGATACTGCCGACCACGGGCCCGAACATGCTGGCGCATACCTTCCCCGAACTGCTGCATGGGCATCCTGCACCGTGCTCCGACGCTATCTGGGAGCTGAGCCGCTTTGCCATCGAGCTGCCAGACGGCAATCGGTTCGGCTTCTCCCAGGGCACCACGCAGGCCATTCATGCGATCGTCAATTATGCCATCGGTTGTGGTGTGGAACAGTTTGTCACGGTGACCACGGTGGGGGTCGAGAAAATGTTGATCCGCCTGGGGTTGGATATCAGCCGCTTCGGCCCCGCGTTGCAAATTGGTGTCGAGCGTGCGGTGGCGTTGCGCATCGAGTTGAATGAGAAGACGACCTCGGCATTGGAGGCCGCCATCAAGAATAACTGCCATTGAATAGGCCGCGGCTGCCGTGCGGCTGTTATATCAATACGTTGTAAGGCGGGTGAAGTGTCGAGCACAATACGTCGCCATAAAAAAAGCACCCCGAGGGGTGCTTCTTTATAACGCCAACGGTACTTAGCGTTTCATGCTCTCTGGCAGGTGCGGCTGGATAGCCGTGAGTACTGCCTTGAAGCACTTGATGTTACCCGCGACGATGTGGCCCTTGTCGAGGAAGTCGTGGCCACCGTTGAAGTCGCTGACCAGGCCGCCTGCTTCTTGAATCAGCAGTACGCCTGCAGCCATGTCCCACTCGGACAGGCCCGACTCCCAGAACGCATCGAAACGGCCGGCGGCGACGTAGGCCAGGTCCAGGCTGGCGGAGCCTGCGCGGCGGATGCCTGCAGTCTGGCCAGTCAGGGCGCGGAACATGCCCAGGTAGTTGTCCAGGTCGGCCATTTGGCTGTCACGGAACGGGAAACCGGTGCCCAGCAGGGCGCCTTCCAGGCTGGTGCGCGAGCTGACGCGCAGGCGACGGCCATTGAGCTGGGCGCCACGGCCACGGCTGGCGGTGAATTCTTCCTGGCGAACCGGGTCGAGAACCACAGCGTGCTCAAGGCGACCACGGTATTTGCAGGCGATGCTGACAGCGAAATGAGGGATGCCGCGCAGGAAGTTGGTGGTGCCGTCCAGTGGGTCGATGATCCACAGGTAGTCCTTGCCTTCTTCGCCGGTGCCCGCGTGCATGCCGGTCTCTTCACCCTGGATGGAGTGGTTCGGGTAGGCCTTGCGCAGGGCGTCGACGATTTTCTGTTCGGCGGCGCGATCGACTTCGGAAACGTAGTCCTTGGCCTCTTTCTCATCGACCTTGATGCTATCCAGGCGTTCGATGGAGCGGAAAATCAGTTCACTGGCGCTGCGAGCGGCGCGCAGGGCGATATTCAGCATAGGCTGCATGGGCGGGTCACCTGGAGATGTTAAAGAAGAAAGCCGATCATTCTAGCAGAAAACTTTGACGGCAGAAGTGTCACATTTGCTTTCATGGCGTTACGTCTGTCGGTTCTGTAAGATCGAAGGCCCTGATATCTGCCTCTGAGAGCACAACACCGTGCTGCAAAATATTCGTGTTGTTCTGGTCAATACCAGCCACCCCGGCAACATCGGCGGCGCTGCGCGTGCCATGAAAAACATGGGCTTGTCGCGTCTGGTGCTGGTGCAGCCAAAAGCGTTTCCCGATGCCGAAGCCAGTGCCCGGGCCTCCGGCGCCGACGATGTGCTGGGTAGCGCCCAGGTCGTCGATAGCCTCGAGCAGGCGCTGGTCGGCTGTAACCTGGTGATGGGTACCAGTGCCCGCGAGCGCAGCATCCCCTGGCCGTTGATCGACCCTCGCGAATGCGGGGCCAAGGCTGTGGAGCATGCGCTGGGTGGCGAGGAAATCGCCCTGGTGTTCGGTCGCGAACACGCCGGCCTGACCAACGACGAACTGCAGCGATGTCACTTCCACGTGCACATTCCCTCGAACCCCGACTTCAGCTCGCTGAATCTGGCCGCCGCGGTCCAGGTGCTCTCTTATGAGGTGCGCATGGCCTGGCTCGCAGCCGAGGATGCCCCGGCGAAAGTCGAGAAGGCCGACGCCAGCGAGCTGGCGACCATGGACGAAATGGAGCTGTTCTACGACCACCTGGAAAAGACCCTGGTGGACATCGGCTTCCTTGATCCCGAGAAGCCCAAGCACCTGATGGCGCGCCTGCGCCGGCTGTACGGGCGCAGCTCGGTGAACCGTCCGGAAATGAGCATTTTGCGCGGCATCCTCACCGAGACCCAGAAAGTGGCTCGGGGCGAACCGCATAAAAGGAAGGACTGACAGATGTTCGAACGCCTGCGTGAAGATATTCAAAGCGTATTCCATCGTGACCCGGCAGCGCGCAACGCCTTCGAGGTGCTGACCTGCTACCCGGGCATGCATGCCATCTGGCTGCACCGGCTGGGCAATGCCTTGTGGACGCGTGATTTCAAATGGCTGGCCCGGCTTGTGTCGAACTTCGGGCGCTGGATGACCGGGATCGAGATCCACCCTGGCGCCACCATTGGCCGGCGTTTCTTCATCGACCACGGCATGGGGATCGTCATCGGCGAGACCGCCGAGATCGGCGATGACGTCACGCTTTATCAGGGTGTGACCCTGGGCGGCACCAGCTGGAATAAAGGCAAGCGCCATCCGACCCTGGAAAACGGCGTGGTGGTGGGGGCGGGGGCCAAGGTGCTGGGCCCGTTCACCGTAGGTGCCGGGGCCAAGATCGGCTCCAATGCGGTGGTGACCAAGGCCGTGCCAGCAGGGGCGACCGCAGTCGGTATCCCGGGCCGCATCATCGTCAAGAGCGAAGAAAACGAAGTCGAAGCCCGGCGCAAGGCCATGGCCGAGAAGATCGGCTTCGATGCGTATGGCGTCAGTGGCGACATGCCAGATCCGGTCGCACGTGCCATCGGGCAGATGCTCGACCACCTGCAAGCGGTGGATGAGCGCCTGGAGGGCATGTGCGGCGCGCTGACCAAGATGGGCAGCGACTACTGTGCCAAGGAGTTGCCGGCGCTGCCGGAGGATGACTTCACCGAGGCTGCCCAGGCCGCCCAGCGCGACACTCAGTCGCATTGATCGCGTCGCGCTGAAGCCGTGGTGACATACGGGGCGTGTGCTCACGCCCCTCGTCTGCTACAATCGCGCCCGCCTCCCGATGTAAAACCCGACTAAAGCAGTAGGTCTAATAGTTGACTTAAATGCTCGGGAATCGCATACTCGCTCACATCCTGTAACTCCCGTGGTACCCAATAGCCATGCGACTGACTACTAAAGGCCGATACGCCGTGACAGCCATGCTTGACTTGGCGTTACACGCGCAGCATGGGCCCGTGTCTTTGGCCGACATTTCCGAGCGCCAGGGCATTTCCCTCTCTTATCTGGAGCAGCTGTTCGCCAAGCTGCGCCGCAGCAGCCTGGTATCCAGTGTGCGCGGTCCAGGCGGTGGCTATCAGCTGTCGCGGGGCATGGAAACCATCCAGGTGGCTCAGGTCATCGACGCGGTCAATGAATCGGTCGATGCCACCCGTTGCCAGGGCCTTGGGGATTGCCATGCCGGTGATACCTGCCTGACCCACCACCTGTGGTGCGATCTCAGCCAGCAGATCCATGAATTCCTCAGCGGCATCAGCCTGGCCGACCTCGTCAAGCGCCGTGAGGTGCAGGAAGTCGCCCAGCGCCAGGACCTGCGTCGTGTCGCAGGCCGATCCGCCCAGTTGGACAAGATTGAGACGTCCGCCGTCGACTGACCTTTATAACAGCGACGAGCGACGCCACCGCCTGATAGGAGATATCCATGAAGTTGCCGATCTACCTCGATTACTCCGCGACCACCCCGGTCGACCCACGTGTCGCCCAGAAGATGGCCGACTGCCTGCTGGTCGACGGGAACTTCGGTAACCCGGCTTCGCGCTCCCACGTCTTCGGCTGGAAAGCCGAGGAAGCGGTCGAGAACGGTCGTCGCCAGGTCGCCGAACTGATCAACGCCGATCCGCGTGAAATCGTCTGGACCAGCGGTGCCACCGAGTCCGACAACCTCGCACTCAAAGGTGTCGCGCACTTCTATCAGACCAAGGGCAAGCACATCATCACCTCCAAGATCGAGCACAAGGCGGTCCTGGACACCGCTCGCCAGCTCGAACGTGAAGGTTTCGAAGTCACCTACCTGGAGCCAGGCGAAGACGGTATCGTCACCCCGGCCATGGTCGAGGCTGTGCTGCGCGACGACACCATTCTGGTCTCGCTGATGCACGTCAACAACGAAGTCGGCTCGATCAACGACATCGCCGCCATTGGTGAGCTGACCCGCTCGCGCGGCGTGCTGTTCCATGTCGACGCCGCCCAGTCGGCCGGCAAGGTCGAAATCGATGTGCAGAAGCTGAAGGTCGACCTGATGTCGTTCTCGGCGCACAAGGTCTACGGCCCCAAAGGCATCGGCGCGCTGTACGTCAGCCGCAAGCCGCGTGTGCGCCTCGAGGCAATCATTCACGGCGGTGGCCATGAGCGCGGCATGCGTTCGGGCACCCTGCCAACCCACCAGATCGTCGGCATGGGCGAGGCGTTCGCCATCGCCAAGCAAGAGATGGCCAGCGAAAACGTGCGCATCAAGGCCCTGAGCGACCGCTTCTTCAAGCAGGTTTCGGACCTCGAAGAGCTGTACGTCAACGGCAGCCAGACCGCCCGTGTACCGCACAACCTGAACCTGAGCTTCAACTACGTCGAAGGTGAGTCGCTGCTGATGTCGCTGAAGGACATCGCGGTATCGTCCGGTTCGGCCTGTACCTCCGCTTCGCTCGAGCCGTCGTACGTACTGCGCGCTCTGGGCCGCAACGACGAGCTGGCGCACAGCTCGATCCGCTTCTCCTTCGGCCGCTTCACCACTGAAGAAGAAGTCGACTACGCCGCGCAGAAAGTCTGCGAGGCCGTTAACAAACTGCGTGAGCTGTCGCCGCTGTGGGACATGTACAAAGACGGCGTTGACATCTCCAAGATCGAGTGGGCCGCCCACTAAGCAGTCGCCGGCAAGAGCGGCTCCCTGATGAGGAAGGAATTGCACCATGGCATACAGTGAAAAGGTCATCGACCACTACGAAAACCCGCGCAACGTCGGCAAGATGAATGCCGAGGACCCGGATGTCGGTACCGGCATGGTCGGCGCGCCGGCCTGCGGTGACGTGATGCGTCTGCAGATCAAGGTCAACGAGCAGGGCGTCATCGAAGACGCCAAGTTCAAGACCTACGGCTGCGGTTCGGCCATCGCCTCCAGCTCCCTCGCCACCGAGTGGATGAAGGGCAAGACCCTGGACGAAGCCGAAACCATCAAGAACACCCAGCTGGCCGAAGAACTGGCGTTGCCGCCGGTCAAGATCCACTGCTCGGTACTCGCCGAGGATGCCATCAAGGCAGCCGTACGCGATTACAAGCAGAAGAAAGGCTTGATCTAAGTCGCCTGTTGCGAGGTAAGGAGTTCTGATGGCTATCAGCATGACAGAAGCCGCCGCCAACCATGTGCGGCGTTCCCTCGAGGGGCGCGGCAAGGGCGAAGGTATTCGCCTGGGCGTGCGCACCACCGGTTGTTCGGGCCTGGCCTACGTGCTGGAGTTCGTCGACGAGCTGGCTGACGAAGACACGGTGTTCGAGAACCATGGCGTCAAGGTGATCATCGATCCCAAGAGCCTGGTGTACCTCGACGGCACCGAACTGGACTTCGTCAAGGAAGGGTTGAACGAAGGCTTCAGGTTCAACAACCCCAACGTGCGCGGTGAGTGTGGCTGCGGCGAAAGCTTCAACGTCTGAGGCTGGCTGTGGGTACTCCTTGTCATTTCGCACTGTTTGACCTCCAGCCAAGCTTCCGCCTGGATCTCGACAAGCTGGCCACTCGCTACCGCGAGCTGGCCCGCGAAGTCCATCCTGATCGCTTTGCCGACGCCTCCGAGCGTGAGCAGCGCGTAGCGCTGGAAAAATCCGCAGCCCTCAACGACGCCTACCAGACCCTGCGCAATGCGCCGCGCCGAGCCCGCTACCTGCTGGCCATCGGTGGCCATGAAGTGCCTCAGGAAGTCACGGTCCACGACCCCGACTTCCTGTTGCAGCAGATGCAGTTGCGTGAAGAGCTCGAAGAGCTGCAGGACGAAGCCGACCTTGAGGGTGTCGGCGTGTTCAAGAAGCGCCTCAAGGCCGCCCAGGACACGCTGAACGAGGACTTCGCCGCCTGTTGGGACGTTGCAGACGAGCGCGAGAAGGCCGAGCGCCTGATGCGCCGCATGCAATTCCTCGACAAGCTCGCCCAAGAAGTGCGCCAACTGGAAGAGCGCCTCGACGATTAACCCGGTGTCTTTCGTGATGACGCCTAAGGTATTCAGATAAGCATGGCCCTACTGCAGATCGCCGAACCCGGTCAGACCCCTCAGCCGCACCAGCGTCGCCTGGCGGTGGGTATCGACCTGGGTACCACCAATTCTCTGGTCGCTGCCTTGCGCAGCGGTCGCAGCGAGCCCCTGCCCGATGCGCAGGGTAATGTCATTCTGCCGTCTGCGGTGCGCTACCTCGAAGGGCGCAGCGAAGTCGGGCAGGCTGCGCGCGATGCCGCTTCCAGCGACCCACTGAACACCGTGCTGTCGGTAAAGCGCCTGATGGGGCGTGGTCTGGCCGACGTCAAGCAACTGGGCGAACAGCTGCCTTACCGCTTCATTGGCGGTGAGTCGCACATGCCGTTCATCGATACCGTCCAGGGGCCGAAAAGCCCGGTGGAAGTGTCCGCCGATATCCTCAAGGTGCTGCGTGAGCGCGCCGAGCAAACCCTCGGCGGCGATCTGGTGGGGGCGGTGATCACCGTGCCGGCCTATTTCGACGACGCCCAGCGCCAGGCCACCAAGGACGCTGCGCGCCTGGCCGGCCTCAATGTACTGCGCCTGCTCAACGAGCCGACCGCAGCGGCCGTGGCCTATGGCCTGGACCAGAACGCCGAAGGCGTGGTGGCCATCTATGACCTGGGTGGCGGTACCTTCGATATTTCCATCCTGCGCCTGACGGCCGGTGTCTTCGAAGTCCTGGCCACCGGCGGCGATACCGCCTTGGGCGGCGATGATTTCGACCATGCCATTGCTGGCTGGATCATCGAGCAGGCTGGCCTGTCCTCCGATCTGGACCCGGCCACCCAGCGCCAGCTGCTGCAGGCCGCCTGCGCCGCCAAGGAAGCCCTGACCGATGCCGACGTAGTCAGTGTCCGCCACGGTGCCTGGCAGGACGAGCTGAGCCGTGCGGCCTTTGAAGCCATGATCGAACCGTTGGTCGCCCGCAGCCTCAAGGCCTGCCGCCGCGCCGTGCGCGACAGCGGCGTCGAGCTGGAAGAGGTCGGTGCCGTGGTGATGGTGGGCGGTTCGACCCGCGTACCCCGCGTGCGTGACGCTGTCGGCAGCCTGTTCGGCCGCACCCCGCTGACCTCGATCGACCCGGACCAGGTGGTGGCCATCGGTGCTGCCATCCAGGCCGACACCTTGGCTGGCAACCGCCGCGAAGGTGGCGAGTTGCTGCTGCTCGATGTCATCCCGCTGTCCCTGGGCCTTGAGACCATGGGGGGGTTGATGGAGAAAGTGATTCCGCGCAACACCACCATTCCGGTGGCGCGTGCCCAGGAGTTCACCACTTATAAAGATGGCCAGTCGGCCATGATGATCCACGTGCTGCAGGGCGAACGCGAGCTGATCAGCGACTGCCGCTCCCTGGCGCGCTTCGAACTGCGCGGCATCCCGGCGATGGTTGCCGGCGCCGCGAAGATCCGTGTGACCTTCCAGGTCGATGCCGATGGCCTGCTCAGCGTCGCGGCCCGCGAACTGGGGTCGGGGGTCGAGGCCAGCATTCAGGTCAAGCCATCCTACGGCCTGACCGACGGCGAGATCGCCCGCATGCTCAAGGATTCGTTCGAGCACGCAGGCAACGACAAGCAGGCGCGTCAGCTGCGTGAACACCAGGTTGATGGCGAGCGTCTGCTCGAAGCGGTGCAGGGCGCCCTGGACGCCGATGGCGAGCGGCTGCTCAGCAGCGAAGAACGTGAAGCCATTGAATTCCAGATGCAAGAACTACGTGATTTGCTGACCGGCACCGATGGCCCTGCCATCGAGCAACAGACCAAGCGTCTGTCGCAGGTGACCGATGCATTTGCCGCCCGTCGCCTTGATTCGACGGTCAAAGCCGCACTGGCCGGGCGCAACCTGAATGAGATCGAGGAGTAACCGATGCCGCTGGTGACATTCCTGCCGCATGAGAAGTTCTGCCCGGAGGGGCTGACCGTGGAGGTCGCGCCCGGGACCAACATCCTGGAGCTGGCCCACGACCATCACATCGAGATGGAAAGCGCCTGCGGTGGCGTAAAGGCCTGCACCACCTGTCACTGCATTGTTCGCAAAGGTTTCGACTCGCTCGATGAAGCCGACGAGCTGGAAGAGGACATGCTGGACAAGGCCTGGGGCCTGGAGGCCCAGTCGCGCCTCGGCTGCCAGGTAGTCGTCGGTGACCAGGACCTGGCCATAGAGATCCCCAAGTATTCGCTCAACCACGCTGCCGAAGCGCCCCACTGAGGATTTTTGCATGAGTCTGAAATGGGTTGATGTACTTGAGATCGCCATCCAGCTTGCAGAAAGCAAGCCGGAAGTCGATCCTCGTTATGTGAATTTCGTCGATCTGCACCGCTGGGTGCTGGCATTGCCAGAGTTCAGCGACGATCCGTCACGCGGCGGTGAGAAAGTGCTCGAGGCCATCCAGGCGGCCTGGATTGATGAAGCCGACTAAGCGCGACGCTGCAGGTTAGGCAATCCCCTGGAACCCGCGTATAATTCGCGGGTTTAATTTTTCGCAACACTCATATTTCTGGAGTTTTCCATGGCTGTTCAACGTACTTTCTCGATCATCAAGCCTGACGCAGTTGCCAAAAACGTCATCGGCAAGATCACCACTCGCTTCGAAGACGCCGGCCTGAAAATCGTTGCCTCGAAAATCAAGCAACTGTCCAAAGCCGAAGCCGAAGGCTTCTACGCTGAGCACAGCGAGCGCGGCTTCTTCGGCGACCTGGTTGCCTTCATGACTTCCGGTCCGGTTGTCGTTCAGGTTCTGGAAGGCGAAAACGCCATCGCTCTGAACCGTGAGCTGATGGGCGCTACCAACCCTAAAGAAGCTGCTGCCGGCACCATCCGTGCTGACTTCGCCGAGTCGATCGACGCCAACGCCGTTCACGGTTCGGACTCCGAAGCTGCTGCTGCTCGCGAAATCGCTTACTTCTTCGCTGCTACCGAGGTAACCACTCGCTAAGCGAAAGCTTACGGGTGAGGGTGAATCCATGACGACATCTACTGGCAAAATCAACCTGTTGGGCCTGACCCAGCCGGAAATGGAACAATTCTTCGACTCTATCGGGGAGAAGCGCTTCCGTGCCGGCCAGGTGATGAAATGGATTCACCATTTTGGCGTCGATGATTTCGCCGCCATGACGAACGTCGGCAAGGCCTTGCGCGAAAAGCTCGAGGCTGTTGCCGAAATTCGCCCACCGGAAGTGGTCAGTGAAGACATTTCCGCCGACGGCACCCGTAAATGGGTGATCCGCGTTGCCTCCGGCAGCTGCGTCGAGACCGTCTACATTCCCACCGACGACCGCGGCACTTTGTGCGTCTCGTCGCAAGCCGGCTGCGCCCTGGATTGCAGTTTCTGCTCCACCGGCAAGCAAGGCTTCAACAGCAACCTCACCGCCGCCGAAGTGATCGGCCAGGTGTGGCTTGCCAACAAATCTTTCGGGACCGTCCCGGCCAAAGTCGACCGCGCGATTACCAACGTGGTCATGATGGGCATGGGCGAGCCTCTGCTGAACTTCGACAATGTCATCGCCGCCATGAAGATCATGATGGATGATCTGGGCTATGGCATTTCCAAACGTCGCGTCACCTTGTCCACATCGGGCGTGGTGCCGATGATCGACGAGCTGGCCAAGCACATCGACGTGTCGCTGGCCCTGTCGCTGCACGCGCCGAACGACGCGCTGCGCAACCAGTTGGTGCCGATCAACAAGAAGTACCCGTTGAAGGTGCTGCTGGAGTCGTGCATGGGCTACATGGCCACCCTGGGCGGCAAGCGCGTGCTGACGGTCGAGTACACCCTGCTCAAGGACGTCAACGACCAGCCCGAGCACGCTGCACAGATGATCGAGCTGCTGCGCGACGTGCCGTGCAAGATCAACCTGATCCCGTTCAACCCGTTCCCGCATTCCGGTTACGAGCGCCCTAGCAACAATGCTATTCGCCGCTTCCAGGACCTGCTGCACCACGGCGGCTTCAACGTCACCACCCGTACCACCCGTGGCGAGGACATCGACGCCGCCTGTGGTCAGCTGGTCGGCCAGGTCAACGACCGTACTCGCCGCAGTGAGCGCTACATCGCCGTGCGCCAGTTGTCTGCCGACGCCGAGCTGCCAGACAGCGCCGCGCGCCACTGACCGAGAACCTAGCCATGAGCCTGCGCGCCGCGCTGTCGATCCTTGCGCTTTTGCTGCTGGCCGGCTGCGTGTCGGGCGGCGCGGGCGATCCGCTGGCCAGTCGGCAGGGGCGGGAAGAGGCGGGCAGGGCTTATGTGCAGCTTGGGCTGGGGTATTTGCAACAAGGCCTGACCGAGCAGGCCAAGGCGCCGCTGGGCAAAGCCCTCGCCCTCGACGCCAGCGATGCCGGCGCACACGCCGCCCTGGCGCTGGTGTTTCAGGCGCAGGGTGAGCCGGGGTTGGCGGAGAAACACTTTCAAAAAGCCCTGCAGGCACGCCCTGGCGATACGCGAATTCGCAACAATTACGGCAGTTTCCTTTATGCTCAGGGGCGATTTGCCGAGGCCAAGCAGATGTTTCGCCTGGCCAGCGCCGATACCCTGTATCCTGAACGCTCCCGCGTGTACGAGAACCTTGGCCTGACTGCCCTGAAGCTCGAACGTCGTGACCAGGCCCACACATATCTGTTCAAAGCGTTGCAACTCAACCCGCAGCAACCGAAAGCGTTGCTGGAAATGGCTGAGTTGTCCTACGAAAACAGGCATTATGTGCCGGCCCTGGACTACTACGATCGTTTCAGCCGGTTGAGCGACCATGACGCCCGTAGCCTTCTGCTGGGCAGCCGCCTTGCCCGGGTATTCGACGAGCAGGGCACACTGGCCGACCTGGGCCAGCAATTACAACGACTTTATCCCGGTACGCCGGAATATCAGCAATACCTGTCGGAGCAACGATGAACGCCGCGCATCCCGAAGTAGCAGTAGCGCCTGGCCAGAACCCCGGTGAGCTTTTGCGCCAGGCCCGTGAGAAGCGGGACTGGTCACAAGCCGAGGTGGCCCGCAAGCTCAACCTCACTGTCAGTTCGTTGAACCACGTGGAAACCGGCGCCTTCGACAAGCTGCCCGGGCACACCTTCGCCCGTGGTTATATCCGCGCCTATGCCAAACTGATGGACCTGGACCAGGCCGCGTTGGTCGAGGCCTTCGACCAGTACACCGGTACCCATGCCAAGGGCAGTGAAGTGCATTCGCTGGGCCGCATCGAAGAACCGGTGCGCCTGTCGCACAACATCCTGCGCGGTGTCAGCCTGTTGCTGCTGGTGGCAGTGGTCGGTGGTGGTTTCGTCTGGTGGCAGGACCAGGGCAGCTTGCGGGGCAAGGACCTGGCCAAGATCGCCCTGGAGCACGTCGAGGTCGAGAGCGCCGACGGCACCACGCAGATCCACCCGTTGGACGAGCCTGAAGACCAGGCCGTGACGGCAGGCCAGCAACCCGAAAGCGCACCGTTGCCGCTGGAACAGGCCGCTGGCGAACAGCCGCCTGCCGCCGCCGAGCAAGCGCCGGCCAGCCCTGCGCAAACCCCAGCTGCAAACGCAACGCCAGCCCCGGCCGCGCAGGCACAAGTGCCCGCCGCAGCCACTGCGCCAACGCCAGCACCTGCTGCAGTAGCACCTGCTGCCACGGCACCTGTCGCTGCTGCCCCTGTGGTAGCCGCCGCCGAGCCGGCCGCACCGGTCGCAGTACCTGCCGGTAGCGCCAAGGTCGCCATCCAGTTCACTGCCGATTGCTGGACCCAGGTCTCCGACGGCAACGGCAAGGTGCTGTTCAGCGCGGTCAAGCGCAAGGGCGACAACCTCGAGCTGACCGGCAAACCGCCGTTCGCGGTACGCCTGGGCTTTGCCCGTGGCGCCCAGGTCAGCTACAACGGCCAGGCCGTCGATGTTGCTCCGTTCACCAGTGGCGAGACTGCTCGCCTGAAGTTGGGACAGTAAGTCATGCACGGCGAATCTCCGATCAAACGTCGCGAATCCCGCAAAATCTGGGTCGGCAATGTGCCGGTGGGTGGTGATGCGCCCATCGCGGTGCAAAGCATGACCAACACCGACACCAACGATGTCGACGCCACCGTCGGCCAGATCCAGCGTCTGGTCGATGCCGGTGTCGACATCGTGCGCGTCTCGGTACCGGACATGGACGCCGCCGAGGCATTCGGCCGCATCAAGCAACGGGTGAGCGTGCCGCTGGTCGCCGACATTCATTTCGACTACAAGATCGCGCTGCGCGTGGCCGAGCTGGGTGTCGACTGCCTGCGTATCAACCCGGGCAACATCGGCCGTGAAGACCGTGTACGCGCGGTGGTCGATGCCGCCCGTGACCGCGGTATCCCGATCCGTATCGGCGTCAACGCAGGCTCCCTGGAAAAGGACCTGCAGAAGAAGTACGGCGAACCGACCCCAGCGGCGCTGGTCGAGTCGGCGCTGCGCCATGTCGAGCACCTGGACCGCCTGGATTTCCAGGACTTCAAGGTCAGCGTCAAGGCCTCCGACGTGTTCATGGCCGTCGAAGCCTATCGCCTGCTGGCCAAGCAGATCATCCAGCCCCTGCACCTGGGCATCACCGAAGCCGGTGGCCTGCGATCGGGGACGGTGAAATCCGCCGTCGGCCTCGGTATGCTGCTGGCCGAGGGCATCGGCGATACCATTCGTATCTCCCTGGCCGCTGACCCGGTCGAAGAAGTGAAGGTCGGCTACGACATCCTCAAGTCGCTGCACCTGCGTTCGCGTGGCATCAACTTCATCGCCTGCCCGAGCTGCTCGCGGCAGAACTTCGATGTGGTCAAGACCATGAACGAGCTGGAAGGGCGCCTGGAAGACCTGCTGGTACCGCTGGACGTGGCGGTGATCGGTTGTGTGGTCAACGGCCCCGGCGAAGCCAAGGAAGCCCATGTAGGGCTGACCGGCGGTACGCCGAACCTGATCTACATCGACGGCAAACCGGCGCAGAAGCTGACCAATGACAACCTGGTCGATGAGCTCGAGAAGCTCATCCGCCAGAAAGCGGCCGAGAAGGCCGAGGCCGACGCGGCGCTGATCGCCCGTGGCTGACACACAGCATTCGTAAGGACTTTTCGTGAGCAAATCGCTGCAAGCCATCCGTGGCATGAACGACATCCTGCCAGAACAGTCGCCACTGTGGCGCTACTTCGAAGGCACCGTGGCCGGTCTGCTGGATACCTACGGGTACAGCCAGATCCGCACGCCGATCGTCGAGTTCACCGAGCTGTTCAAACGCTCCATCGGTGAAGTGACCGACATCGTCGAAAAAGAGATGTACACCTTCGAGGACCGCAACGGCGATTCGCTCACCCTGCGCCCTGAAGGTACCGCCGCCTGCGTGCGTGCCGTGCTGGAGCATGGCATCACCGGCAACGGCCAGGTGCAGAAGCTGTGGTACATCGGCCAGATGTTCCGCCACGAGCGCCCGCAGAAAGGCCGTTACCGCCAGTTCCACCAGATCGGCGTGGAAGTGTTCAACCTCGACGGCCCGGACATCGACGCCGAGCTGATCATGCTGACCTGGCGCCTGTGGGGCCTGCTGGGCATCCAGGACGCGGTCAAGCTCGAGCTCAACAGCCTGGGCACCAGCGAAGCCCGTGCGCGCTACCGTGATGCCCTGGTCGAGTTCCTGTCGGCACGCCTTGAGCAGCTGGACGAAGACAGCCAGCGTCGCCTCAAGAGCAACCCGCTGCGCATCCTCGACAGCAAGGACCAGAACACCCAGGCGGTGCTGGTCGGTGCACCGAAGCTCGAAGATTACCTGGACGAAGCGTCCCGCGTGCACTTCGAGGGCCTCAAAGCCCGTCTGGATGCGGCCGGCATCCCGTTCGTGATCAACACCAAGCTGGTGCGTGGCCTGGACTACTACAGCAAGACCGTGTTCGAGTGGGTGACCGACAAGCTCGGTGCCCAAGGCACCGTCTGTGCCGGTGGCCGCTACGACGGCCTGGTCGAGCAGATGGGCGGCAAGCCGACCACTGGTGTAGGTTTCGCCATGGGTATCGAGCGCTTGATTCTGCTGCTGGAGACCCTGGGCAAGGTGCCCGAGTCGATCAGCCGTCAGGTCGATGTCTACCTCTGCGCCTTCGGTGAACAGGCAGAGCTGGCTGGCCTGCGTCTGTCCGAAAACCTGCGTGATCGCCTGCCGGGCCTGCGCCTGGTGGTCAACGCTGGTGGCGGCAGCTTCAAGAGCCAATTCAAGAAAGCCGACAAGAGCGGCGCGCTGTTGGCCCTGATTCTTGGCGACGACGAGCTGGCCAAGCAGGAAATCGGCGTGAAGCCCCTGCGTGGCCAGGGCGAACAACAGAACATTGCCTGGGATGCTCTGGCTGAGCACCTGGAAACCGCAATCGCTCAGGCGTAACGCGGTTCAACAAGCGAATAGGCGAAAAGGAGTATTGGGGTGTCGAGTACAGATGATGATGACCTGGCAGGGGTCAAGGACTGGTGGAACCGCAACGGCAAGCCACTGCTGACCGGTGCCCTGCTGGCCGGCGTGGTGGTGTTGGGCTGGAATACCTGGCACAAGTACCAGAACAACCAGTCGCAAGGTGCCTCGCAGCTGTACCAGGCATTGCTTGAGACCAGCCTGACGCCAAGCGGCCAGCCAGACGCGACCAAGGTCGCGGAACTGGCCGGCAAGCTCAAGAGCGAATTCGGCGGTACCGCCTACGCCCAGTATGGCAGCCTGTTCGTGGCCAAGGTCGCGGTCGAGAGCGGCAAGCTCGACGACGCCGCCGCCGAGCTCAAGGGTGTGCTGGACAAGCCAGCCGATACCACGCTTGGCGAGATTTCGCGCCAGCGCCTGGCCCGTGTACTGGCTGCCCAGGACAAGGCCGACGAGGCCCTCAAGCTGCTCGACGGTGACGCCGACAAGGCGTTCCTGGCCAGCCGCGAAGAATTGAAGGGTGACCTGCTGGTACAGCTTGGTCGCGCCGACGATGCCCACAGCGCTTATGAAAAAGCCAAGGCCGCGCTGTCCGATGAGGCGGCGGTCGGTGGCCTGCAATTGAAGCTGGATGACCTGGCCAAAGGGGACGCCTGACGTGATCGGTTGGAAACAAGCAGCAGTGCTGACCCTGGCCGTTCTGGCCGCGGGTTGCAGCAGCAACAGCAAGAAGGAACTGCCCCCGGCCGAGCTGACCAAGTTCACCGAGGAAGTGGTACTGAAGAAGCAGTGGAGCCGTTCGATCGGTGACGGCCAGGGCGAGACGTACAACACCCTGGTACCGGCCATCGAAAACGACCGTATCTATGCCTCCGACGTCAACGGCGAAGTCTTCGCCCTCGACCGTATCACCGGCGACGTAGCCTGGAAGAAAGACCTCGACCTGCAGGTGTCGGGCGCTGTCGGTGTGGGTTACGGGCTGGTCATGCTCGGTACCCTCAAAGGCGAAGTCATCGCGCTGGACTCCAGCACCGGTGAAGAGCGCTGGCGCTCACGCGTGACCAGTGAAGTGCTGGCACCACCGGCCAACAATGGTGACGTGGTGGTGGTGCAGACCCAGGACGACCGCCTGATCGGCCTCGATGCCGCGACCGGCGACCGCCGCTGGATCTATGAAAGCACCCCGGCCGTGCTGACCCTGCGGGGCACCGGTGCGCCGATCGTGACCAACCGCATGGCGGTTGCCGGCCTGTCCACCGGCAAAGTGATCGCGGTGGATATCAGCAACGGCGTGCCGGTGTGGGAGAGCCGCGTGGCCATCCCGCAGGGGCGTTCCGAGCTGGACCGCGTAGTGGATATCGACGGCGGCTTGCTGCTGTCCGGTGGTACCCTGTACGTCAGCACCTACCAGGGCCGCGTAGCGGGCCTGGACCTGGAAAGCGGCCGTGTGCTGTGGCAGCGTGATGCTTCCAGCTACGTGGGTGTCGCCCAGGGTTACGGTAACGTCTATGTCAGCGAAGCCTCGGGTACCGTTGAAAGTGTCGACGAGCGCTCTTCCAGCGCCCTGTGGACCAACGATTCCATGGCTCGCCGTCAGCTGTCGGCACCGGAAGTGTTCTCCAGCTACGTGGCTGTAGGTGACTTCGAGGGTTACCTGCACCTGCTCAGCCAGGTCGATGGCCGCTTCGTCGGTCGCGAGCGAATCGACAGTGATGGCCTGCGCGCCCGGCCCCTGGTGGTCGGCGACACCATCTACGTTTTCGGCAACAGCGGCAAGCTCGAGGCACTGACCGTCCGCTGAAGCTAAGCTCAAGTCCGCCAACGGGCTTGAGCCGCGGTGTAGGAAACGCCGCACATACTCCGGCCGCTGCCTTGCAGCGGCCTTTGCATTTTCAAGAATTCAAGAGTGGAGAGCCGCATGGTTCCCGTAATCGCCCTGGTGGGACGGCCGAACGTCGGCAAATCCACCATGTTCAACCGCCTGACCAAAACCCGCGATGCCATCGTCGGTGACCTGTCGGGTCTGACCCGTGACCGCCAGTATGGTGATGCCTCCTGGCAGGGTCGTTCCTTCATCCTGATCGACACCGGTGGTATCACCGGTGACGAAGTGGGCATGGACGAGAAGATGGCCGAGCAGTCGCTCATGGCCATCGAAGAAGCCGACTATGTGCTGTTCCTGGTCGATGCCCGTGCGGGCATGACCGCAGCAGACCTGATGATCGCCGAGCACCTGCGCAAGCGGAACAAGTCGGCGATTCTGGTCGCCAACAAGATCGACAACATCGACCCTGACGTCGCCCGCGCCGAGTTCTCGCCGATGGGCATGGGCAACGCCATCCCGGTGGCGGGCTCCCAGGGCCGTGGTATCAGCGCCCTGATGGAAGCCGTGCTCGGCCACCTGCCGCGCGATGCCGAAGACGAAGCGCTGGACCAGGACGTCGCCGAAGGCGAGGAAGCCGTGCGCATCCCTGGCCCGAGCGAAAAGGATGGCATCAAGATCGCCATCATCGGCCGCCCGAACGTCGGCAAGTCGACCCTGGTCAACCGCATGCTCGGCGAAGAGCGCGTGGTGGTCTACGACGAGCCGGGTACTACCCGTGACAGTATCTACATCCCGTTCGAGCGTGATGGCGACAAGTACACCTTCATCGACACCGCCGGGGTGCGCAAGCGCGGCAAGATCCACGAGGAAGTCGAGAAGTTCTCCGTGGTCAAGACGCTGCAGGCGATCAAGGACGCCAACGTCGTGATCTTCGTCATGGATGCCCGCGAAGGGGTGGTCGACCATGACCTGAACCTGCTGGGCTTCGCCCTCGAAGCCGGCCGCGCCATCGTCATCGCCCTGAACAAGTGGGATGGCATGGAGCCGGGTGAGCGCGCCTACGTGAAGACCGAACTGGAGCGCCGGCTGTTCTTCGTCGACTTCGCCGACATCCACTTCATTTCCGCGCTGCACGGCACGGGCGTGGGCAACCTGTACAAGTCGGTACAGGCCGCGTTCATGTCGGCGGTGACCCGCTGGCCGACCAGCCGCCTGACGCAGATCCTCGAAGACGCCGTGAGCGAGCACCAGCCGCCGCTGGTCAATGGCCGCCGCATCAAACTGCGCTATGCGCACTTGGGGGGTGCCAACCCGCCGCTGATCGTGATCCACGGCAACCAGACCGACAGCATTCCCAAGTCGTACTCGCGTTACCTGGAAAACACCTATCGCCGCGTGCTCAAGCTGGTCGGTACGCCGATCCGTATCGAGTACAAGGGGGGTGAAAACCCGTACGAGGGCAAGAAAAACACCCTCACCGATCGCCAGGTCAACAAGAAGCGCCGCTTGATGTCGCACCACAAGAAGGCCGAGAAGAAGCGCCGCGACAAGCGCTAGCTAGCGGCAAGCTACAAGCTCAAAGCTGCAAGAAAAAGCAGGCGGTGATGCATGCCGCTTTTTCTTGTGGCTTGAAACTTGTAGCTTATAGCTCTCAGTCCCCAGGAAAGAGGGCTCCATGATCCGCAGCAAACTGCCGAATGTCGGCACGACCATCTTCACCACCATGTCCCAGCTCGCCGTGCAGACTGGCGCGCTCAACCTCTCCCAAGGTTTCCCCGACTTCAATGGCCCGCAGGCCCTGCTCGATGCAGTGGGCCGGCATGTGGCCGCCGGGCATAACCAGTACGCGCCGATGACCGGCCTGCCGGCCCTGCGCCAGCAGGTAGCGGCCAAGGTCGAGCGCCTGTATGGGGCCAAGGTCGATGCCGATCAGGAAGTGACCATCACCCCCGGTGCCACCGAGGCGATCTTCTGCGCCATTCAGGCGGTGATCCACAGCGGTGACGAGGTGATCGTCTTCGACCCTTGTTACGACAGCTATGAACCTTCCGTAGAGCTGGCCGGCGGTCGTTGCGTGCATGTACAGCTCAGTGACGGCGACTTCCGCATCGACTGGCAGAAGTTCAGCGATGCCCTGAGCCCGCGCACACGCATGGTCATCCTCAATTCGCCGCACAACCCCAGCGGCGCGCTGATCACCCGAGAAGACCTGGACCAGTTGGCGCGGCTGATTGCCGAGCGCGATATCTACCTGGTCAGTGATGAAGTCTACGAACACCTGGTCTACGACGGTGTAGGCCACGCCAGCGTGCTGGCCCATGCCGAGCTGTATAGCCGTGCCTTCGTGGTCAGTTCGTTCGGCAAGACCTACCATGTGACGGGGTGGAAGACCGGCTACGTGATTGCGCCAGCGGCCCTGAGCGCAGAGCTGCGCAAGGTGCACCAGTACGTCAACTTCTGCGGGGTGACGCCTTTGCAGTGCGCGCTCGCGGACTTCATGGCCGAGCACCCCGAGCACCTCGACCAACTGCCCGGCTTCTACCAGGCCAAGCGCGACCTGTTCTGCGACTTGCTGGCGGGTTCGCGCTTCAGTTTCCGCCGCGCGGCGGGCACCTACTTCCAACTGGTGGACTATTCGCAGATCCGCCCGGACCTGAACGACGTCGACATGGCGCTGTGGCTGACCCGTGAGCATGGCGTGGCGACCATTCCGGTGTCGGTGTTCTACCAGCAACCCATCCCCGAGCAACGCCTGGTGCGCCTGTGCTTTGCCAAACGTGAGGAGACGCTGCGTCAAGCAGCGGAAAAACTATGCGCGATCTGAGTGCACTGCCCAACCTGAAAATCGCTCTGGTGCAAACCACCTTGGCCTGGCATGACCGCGAGGCCAACTATGCGCATTTCGAGGTATTGCTCGACCAGGCAGGTGATGTCGACCTGGTGATCCTGCCCGAGATGTTCACCACTGGGTTTTCCATGGAGTCGCAACGCCTGGCCGAGCCTGAGAACGGCCCCACCTACAAATGGCTCAAGGCCCAGGCCAAGCGGATCGACGCAGTGGTCACCGGCAGCGTGATCATCCAGGCCGCCGATGGCAGCCACCGCAACCGCTTGCTTTGGGCACGGCCGGATGGCGAGATCCTGCACTATGACAAGCGCCACCTGTTCCGCATGGCCGGTGAGCATAAGCACTACACCCCGGGCGAGCGCCAGGTGCAGTTCGAGATCAAGGGCTGGCGGGTGCGCCCACTGATCTGCTACGACCTGCGTTTCCCGGTGTGGAGCCGCGATGCCCAGGACACCGACCTGTTGTTGTATACCGCCAACTGGCCGGCCGCGCGCCGCCAGCACTGGAACCGCCTGCTGCCGGCCCGCGGCATCGAGAACCTGTGTTATGTGGCGGCGGTGAACCGCGTCGGCACCGATGGCAAGGGCTTCGCTTATTCGGGACAACGGATTTCGAAT